>JAPVVU010000056.1 GCA_028571885.1 Gammaproteobacteria bacterium
CATTTAAGGAACATTATGAAACGAGTTATTAGTTTATTTCTTTTTTCTCTGAGCATTTTAATCACTACATCACCCTATGCAGCGGGCTCATGTGATTCAAAGCGGGTTAAATTGCAGATGCTTGGTACCGGTGGCCCTGAATTACTTAATGAAAGAGCTTCTTCTGGTTATTTGCTCTGGCTGGATGAAAAAGCACGTATTGTCATTGATGCAGGCCCTGGCTCATTACAGCGTTTCAAGCAAAGCGGGGCACAATTTCCCGATCTCAGTGTATTTCTATTTACCCATTTTCATGTCGATCACAGCGCCGATCTGAGTGCCTATATCAAAGGCGGATTCTTCACTGAGCGAAGTGATGATCTCTTTATTTACGGCCCGTCAGGCGATACCTTTGTTCTATCCGCCGAACAGTTTGTCGAACGTCTATTCAGTGCAAAACACGGCGTATATCCCTATCTGTCACCGTTTATAAGCGATGATGCCCATAGCGCCTTTAAAATAAAAACCAAAACCATTGAATGGACCTATAAAGATCTTAATATACGCCCAGTTCACCAGGATAAAGATTTCATGATTAAAACCGTTTCTGTTCATCATGGCCCTTTTCCTGCTCTGGCCTATCGAGTTGAAGTGGCTGGCTGTGTGATTAGTTTTACTGGTGATATGAGTGGCCGTTTACACACCATGCCCGATCTGGCGCAAAACTCAGATCTTCTGGTTGCCCACAATGCCATTCCGGAAGGCGCAACAGGTGTACCGCAATTACTGCATATGAAACCCAGTTATATTGGTAAAATTGCAGGCAGAGCCAGAGTTAAAAAATTATTGCTGACCCATATGATGGAACGCAGTATAAATCGCACAGATGAAACCATTAAACTCATTAAGGAGAACTATCAGGGAGTTATTGTTTTTCCCAATGATTTAGATATTTTTCATCCTTAACGGGAAAAAGCGTAATTAGTTCTCTCTCCCAAAAGGAGAGAGAAACTACAGTGCGGTACTGGAAGAGTGCTGTACTAAGTGTTGTCAAACAGATTTGCTAGTCACTTCCCGCTCACAGTAGATTGTATGCTCAAAGTGTATATCTTCAGGGAAAGATTGGGCAATGATCCAGATTTGGGTTAAATCATCACTCAATTCCGGCAAAACGGATAATGAGCGTTTTGTACGTTCTTCATCAAAAAAAGCAAAGGGTTCATCCAGGATAAGGAATTGTCGACTATGCACTTTCCGACTGACCATTTCTTGTGACAGCGCCAGACGCACAGCCAGCATAATTTGGCGCTGAGTACCGCTGGAAATTTCATCCAGCTCCATAAAGTCATGCTTCTCATTGGAGAAAACCCGCACGGTTAGATCATCATCAATTTGTAAATGTTCATAACGATTTTCAGTGAATAACGGCAGCGTTTTGCTCACGTGATCTCGAATTATATGATTAAAACGTTTTGACAGATGTCGAGTTGCACCGCCTAATAGTCCGGATGCCAGCTCTCTGAGCTGATTCCTTGCTTGTTTATCTGCAATCTGTGTTTGCAGGTCATCAATTTTTTCCTGTAACTCAGCAGCACGTTTAACCCGATCGCGTTCAATCACTAACCCCGCTGAAAGCTGACTGATCTGATCAGCCTTCTGCTCCTGCTGCTCAGCTAAAAAACGGATATCCGGATCAGTCGCTTCCGCTAATTGTTTCTCTCTCATCTGAGAGCTTGAGATCAACGCAATCTGATGCTTTCGTGTTTCATCTGTTGAAGAGCCTTCAGCGGGTGAAGAGCCCTCAGCGGATAAAGAGCCCTCAGCCCTTAAAGAGCCCTCAAGCGCATTCATTTTTTCTGCCAGTGCTTTGCCAGTCATGCCCAGGCGTTCGATGTTCCCCTTATGGCTGATAATAGCAGCCCAAAATGCAAGGAATAGAAAAGTGGCGACGCCGCCAATATAGAGTAAATAAACGTAGTGTTCTATGGCCACCTGAGGCAGGTTTGTCTGAAGAACATTACTGAGTTGCTCATGCACAGAAGTATCAGGCATTTTCATCAATACCCACCACAAAGCAAATGCCCCCGCAGCAATAATGAAATAGACGAAACGCCAAAAAGAGCCTCGGCCTTTTTTACTCAAATAACGACTGAGTTCAGGTGCCGTATCATTATATTCATCAATTAAATTTTGATAATCAGCCCGAGTTTCATCTATTTGAGCCTTTTCTTTAAGCGCCGCATCATGCTCTGCAGTCAGTGAATCAAGGTAACCATTTTCCAGTTCTAATCCATCGACCTCTTCTGCAATTTGAGCAATTCGACTATTCAGCTCTTCTGATGCTTCAATATCGTGTTGCATATCTTCATGAATATCACTATCACAATATTCCATGGTGGCAATACCTGCCATCGTTTTTAAGGCATAACTATGTGGGTGAGGTGTGGTAATTTCTCTTTGTGCCAGATAAAAAGATTCAATAAATTCATCAAATTCAACTGAGGTTAATTCAAACAGTGCTTCTTCTACTCGTTCAATACCTCGGGCAATAGGATTTTCTTCGTTATAAACATGATATAACTTGGCTGAATGATTACCATCGCAGTCCAGCATACGAGTAATGGCATACTGTTCATCATTTGGACTATCAGCTTTATGATTACTAAAACGAATGGTCACACTGCAGTCACTTTCACCCCAGCGAATAATTTTATCCAGATCATCTTCATTAATGGAAAAAGTTCGACCAAATAAAGCAAAACAAATTGTTTCACCAATGGTACTTTTACCCGACTCATTAAAACCACTGATAGCAATCACACCTTCTTCAGGCAGATCCTGCAAGTCCAGTGTTTCATATTTAAGGACATTTTTTGCATTGATACTATGAATAATCATACCCACCCCTCATCTTCAAGCATTTGCAACTTACGTAAAGTGAGTTCTTTGGCTTCCTCAAAAGCTTTTTCATCAAAATCTTCACCTGAATTCATCCGGCGCTCTTTTTCCTGATGACAAAAGCTGGTGAACTCTTCAATCGTTGTTTGACGCTCAGTCATATTCAAAGGTTTGGGATCCACAGCACCCGGCATGACACTCTCCTTTCAAATTTTGTATATTATTAAATTTCTCAGATACGTCATGTGATGCTAAAAACATATCGAGCCATAAATAGGTCTTTTATAAGCATTTTAAGATACACTATTATTCTTGTCACTTACAGTCAGTATGACAAAAAATATTTTTTTTCTTGATCATAAACAGTAAGTGACCGATTATTAAAGAAAAAATTACTCACTTAAATAGAACTAATCTATATAATAATTATCTTATCAATTCATTATTTGGCGATACACACGATAACTTATGACTATAAACGTAAATTTTATTGATAATGGCAGAGGGGTCGAAATTCTAGCCAGTGGTTTAGTGACAGGCAATGAGATCATCTCTGCTCACAAAGAAATCTATGCGCCCGACAAGCTGGAAAATCAACGTTATCATATCATCGATAAATCCCAATGCACTGAATATGATGTGAACGCATCTGATATTGAGACCATGAGTCAACTGGATCGTGACGCTGCACAAGTGAATGCCAATATTATTATAGCAATTGTTGAATCCAGCTGTCTGAAATTCAGCTTATCAGAACTCTGGCAGGCTCATGTCGAATCATTTATCAAACACAGTAAATCATTTTCAAATCGTGCCGATGCGGAGCAATGGATTGGTGAAACTCTGGAAGAAAACAAAAGCAGGTAGAGCGTCTATCAGAAAACAGAGAACCTGCTTTAAAGTTCAAAAGACCTTAATTCAATTTGCGTTCATGCCCGGCATCTTTCAGTTTTTGTAAATAATCCTGCCACATTTTTTCCTGATTCTGGCCATAATCATAAAACAGATCCCATGAAAAAATACCGCTATCATGGCCATCGGTAAATTCAATTTTGATCGCGTAGTTGCCAACCGGTTCTAAGGCTTTTATATTGACGTTTTCTTTACCAAGCTGCAGCGTTTCTTCACCTGGCGCATGGCCTCTCACTTCTGCTGAGGGAGAGTGGACTCTCAGAAATTCACTGGAAAAATGAAAACGGGAACCATCCTCAAAAGCAATTTCCAGCTCATGTGATTTTTGGTGTAAGTTAATTTCAGTTGGTGTTGGTGTTTTTTGTTCAGACATATCTTATTCTCTAGTTGTTAGGGCATTCGTTATAAAGTGCTGGAAATAAAGAGTGATCTATAAAATATAGCGTGATAGATCTTCATTGATAGCCAGTTCACCCAGCTGATCATCCACATATCGACCATCGATGGTCAGACTTTCACCCGGTTTATCACATGCTTCATAAGAAATGGATTCTAATAAGCGTTCCATAATGGTATGCAAACGTCTGGCGCCGATATTTTCTGTTGACTCATTCACGGTGAAGGCCACTTCGGCTATGCGTTCGATAGCACTGGTTTCAAATTTGAGATCAAGCGCTTCAGTTTTCATCAAGGCAATATATTGTTCTGTCAGCGAGGCATCGGGTTCAACCAGAATGCGACTGAAATCTTTCACATCCAGCGCACTTAATTCAACTCGAATGGGCAGTCTGCCCTGCAGCTCAGGGATCAGATCAGAAGGCTTGCACAGATGAAAAGCACCTGAACAGATAAACAGAATATGATCGGTTTTAATCATACCGTGCTTAGTGGAGACTGTACTGCCTTCAACCAGTGGTAATAAATCACGCTGTACACCCTCACGGGATACTTCAGGGCCATGTCCGCTGCTGCGAGTCGCAATTTTGTCAATTTCATCAAGAAAGACAATACCATGTTGTTCTACATTGTTCACAGCCTGTTGTTTGGTCTCTTCTTCGTTGATTAATTTGGCCGCTTCTTCTTCTGTGAGCACTTTCAAGGCATCTTTAACAGGTGTTTTGCGACGTTTCGTCTTACCGCTGCCGCCCAGATTCTGAAACATACCCTGAAGCTGGCTGGTCATCTCTTCCATGCCCGGCGGTGCCATAATTTCCACACCCACGCTGGGCACATTCACTTCTATTTCAATTTCTTTATCATCCAGCTTGCCTTCACGCAGCATTTTGCGGAATTTTTGTCTGGTGGATGATTCTGCAGAAGAGCCTGCCAGCTCAGAATCTGCATGCCATTCATCATTATCATTTGCGCCTCGAGCAGGCGGCAATAAAATATCCAAAACGCGTTCTTCAGCTGCATCCATGGCACGGTTTTGGACCTTTTCCATGGCCTGTTCACGCGTCATTTTTATAGAAACATCGAGAAGATCGCGGATGATCGATTCAACATCCCGACCAACATAGCCAACTTCTGTAAACTTTGTTGCTTCGATTTTAATAAACGGGGCATTGGCCAGACGTGCCAGTCTGCGGGCAATTTCTGTTTTACCAACCCCTGTCGGGCCAATCATAAGAATATTTTTAGGGGTAATTTCACTGCACAGCGGTTCATCCACCTGACTTCTGCGCCAGCGATTACGCAATGCAATGGCTACTGCTCGTTTGGCATCTGCCTGACCGATAATATGTTTATCCAGTTCCTGAACAATTTCTCTTGGGGTCATTTGAGACATTGACTCTATAAACTCCTGTTCCAGTATATTTTTGTCGTCAGCCTATTGAATTATTCTAAATCCAATACTTCAATAGTATGGTTATGATTGGTATAAATACAGATATCACCGGCAATCGTCAGTCCCTTTTCAACAATTTCCTGGGCACTCAATTCAGTATTATCCAACAACGCCCGGGCAGCGGATTGGGCATAGGGGCCACCAGAGCCAATAGCAATCAGACCTTCTTCAGGTTCAATAACATCGCCATTGCCGGTAATAATTAACGATGCATTTTGATCGGCAACAGCCAATAATGCTTCTAATTTGCGCAAAGATTGTTCTGTACGCCAATCTTTAGCCAGTTCGACTGCTGCACGAACCAGCTGGCCGCGATGTTTTTCCAGTTTGGTTTCAAAACGCTCAAACAGGGTGAACGCATCGGCAGTTCCACCGGCAAAGCCAGCGATGACTTTGTCGTGAAACAAACGACGAACCTTGCGTGCATTGCCTTTCATAATGGTATTGCCCAGCGATACCTGGCCGTCACCACCGATAACCACCTGGTTACCACGACGCACTGAAAGGATTGTTGTTCCTCTATATTGTTCCAATGTATTTATCCTGCTTGATCTATGAGCCTTCAGCCAAAACATGTTGCGGCCACTGTTTCTATGAGAACATTAAATCCTCATAGACAGCAGACAATTTTATGTTCTATAAGAGTTCTTTGAAATAAGGCTTATTTATACTAAAATCAAGGTATCACAGTTCATTTAGTTGATTCATTTTGTTCTTTTTACACATTTTTCCTTTTACAAATTTGTTTTTTGCAACTTTATTTACAACTTTTTATAACTTTTTTTATTACAAGGACGTCATTATATGGCGAATCAGAATATAAGATTCATGTTATTCTCAACAAATTATATAAAAAAATATTTTACAATGAGCCTCTATGCAAAAAGTTAATTTCCCTTTTGCTCATAAACTTGCACTTTCTATGATTGTACTCATTGTGTCCGGTATGTTGCTTCTGGGCGGCCTGATTATTCATGATCAAAGTAAATTGCTTGAAAAGCAGATGCATTCCTATGCAAAAATTTTAATTCATCAGCTCTCCGCATCAGCCACAGAAGGTTTTTTAACCTCTGATACCCTTGACCTGGATGTGCTGGTCAAAAATATTTCTCAACATTCAGAAATTTTAGGCATCGCTTTTTATTCTGATGAAAAACAACAACAAATTAGCCATGGTTTAATACCTGCATCCCTGGACTTTCCAAATTCAGTCAATGACATCTCCACCTTGTCGTGGCATCCCTCTTCTTCTGACTCTGAAGCAAGAAAGCCCTTCATTGACACATTTTTTAATAGTGCCAATATGCCTTATTTATCTTATATCGGCAGCGTCAATTACCAGGAAGTAACCGTTGGCTATGTCCTGCTTACTTTTGATCAATCCTTATTTATACAGGCACGTAATAAAACACTTTATACCATTGTTCTAACCACCATTATATTAATTTTTCTCAGTATTATTTTTGCTTTTTTTATTGGTAAACGTCTTTCCCGCCCTATTGAGGCATTGGTTGATGCCAGCAATGCCATTTCAAAAGGAGATTATACAATCCATTTTGATGAGCGTCGTGATGATGAATTCGGCATATTGATGCATTCGCTTAATATTATGGCTGATGGCTTATTACACAAAGAATCGGTTGAAAAAGCTTTTTCCCGATATTTATCCCCAACGGTTGCCCAGGAAATCCTGGGTAATTTAGAAAGTATCAATCTGGGCGGCCAGCAGATGGAAGCCAGTGTTTTATTTGTTGATATTATTGGTTTTACAAAACTATCTCAAACAATGGAACCAGAAAAAACCAACCAGTTGTTAAATGAGTACTTTTCTTATATTTCTCAGGCTGCCAGCATCTATGGCGGCCACGTTGATAAGTTTATGGGCGATTGTGTAATGCTGGTATTTGGTGTTCCCAAGCATGATGAACACCACTCCTATCAGGCCATCGCATGCGCGTTACTTATTCAAAAAATTATTTCAAATCTGAACCAGCAGCGTACAGCCAAAAATCAGACGCCAGTCAACTTTCATATTGCGGCTAATAGTGGTTTAATGCTGGCAGGAAATATGGGTTCTGAACAAAGAATGGAATACACCGTCATTGGTGATGCCGTTAATCTGGCCGCGCGTATTGCCAGTCATGCCCAGAATAATGAAGTGATTATTCCCGATACCATGCTGGATTGTAAGGGAGTTAAAGATAATTTTGACATTGAGAGAAAAGACTGCATAAAAATTAGGGGGCATGACAACCCCGTCACATTGTACCGGGTTATTTCGTGTATCAATAAGAATCAGATAAATCTAACCCAAAACATGGATAAATTAATCAGTTATGATTTTAATGAAAAAAAACCTGTTTCATCTTCTTGATATTAAATTTAACATTAAAACTTTTCAGAAAAAATTCAGACTCAGCAGTGTATTAGTCTTTATCCTGTTTGTTTTACCTTTATTGTCAAGCTGTGGTACTGCTTTTGTCGCCTCCAAACAGGATGATATACTGACACAGATTGACGTCTGGTCTGCAGAGAATGAATACGGCAAGGCCTTTGCAACGCTGGATTATGTCAAGACTTCTCACCCCCAATATGCAGAATTACAAATAAGAAAAAAAACACTGCTTACTCAGGCAACTGAATATGAGCTTCGTATTGATAAACAAATTAAGCAATTCATTGCAACAAATCAATGGTCTCAGGCACTGGATTTAATCGATCAGGCTAAAGAAAAATACCCGCTGCCTAAAGCTGAAAATAACCATAGAATACTTGCTCAAACAGAGAAATATCTGCTTGCTCAACAACAAAAAGCACTCAGCTCTATTGATCAGGATATCATGCTGGAACGAAGCCAGTGGATGATAAAAACATGGCCAATCTATCAAGAAAAGCTCAATACAGATCCAAGAAATGAGGTATTAAAAAAACAGCTTGATGACTTGAATAAAGAAGCAAAAAGCCTTTCTCAAAAGCTGGCATTACTATCTCAGCAGGCGATTAATAAAAAGCACTATAAAACGGCTAAAATTCGCATTAATCAGGCTATTGCTTTAGACCCCACCCAAAAGCATCAGGCAATTTTAACGCAATTAAAAAACATGTCGGTAAAATCATATAAGAAGAAAAAAAAATCTCAGAATATAACCCGAAAAATACAACAAAACACCTTATTGCAGGATATTGAAAAGAGTTATTACGCAGGTGATCTTCTTAAAACCAGACAGTTGATTTCAGAATTGGATGAAGATGAACAAAATGACAGTCAAATAATTCAGCTCAAACAAGAACTTGAGCGTTCCATCAATTACACCACTCAACGACTTGCTGCTAAGGCGAATACCGAGTATACCAATGGGCAGTTTCATCAAGCCATTAAACTTTGGGAACAGGTACTAATATACGACCCGGAAAATGTGATGGCTAAGAAAAATATTATACGCGCAGAAAAAGTGATCGAAAAGCTCTCCAGTATAAGAGAAAAACAGCAGAACTAAATAACTATTCCGAAATGCTATCCATTTTTTATTCAGGTATCGTATCAGAGCATGCAATGCATTATTTCGTTCAGATTGCATCAAATCCCGAAATAATGCATTGCATGCTTTGATACTTAAGGACACTCTTTAGGCACAGTTATTTAGAGTAGAACTGGAGTAAAATTCACGTCTTTTTTTTAGCTCTCGGGTGTGCCTTATCGTAAACCTCTGCTAAATGTTGAAAATTCAAATGCGTATAAATTTGTGTCGTGGAAATGTCAGCATGACCTAATAACTCCTGAACCGCACGGAGATCACCGCTGGATTCCAATAAATGGCTGGCAAAGGCATGGCGAAGCATATGCGGATGGAGATGAATTGGGAGCCCCTGATCAATGGCCATTTTCCCCAGACGCTGCTGTACACCTCGTTGGCTGATGCGAGTGCCGAAGCGTGAAACAAACATCGCCTGCTCATCTGCTTTAGCGAGTTCACCTCTTATCTTTAGCCAGAGTTTAAGTGCCTGTATGGCTTTTTTACCGATGGGTAATTCCCGCTCTTTACTGCCTTTACCTAATACTCTGAGTTGATGTTCCTGCAATTTTATATCGATACAATCAATATTGGTTAATTCAGATAAACGCAATCCCGAAGAGTAAAACAGTTCAAACATGGCCCGATCTCTCACCCGCAGGGGATCGCTATCCACTTCATGAAGTAATTGTTCAAGTTGCTCAATGTCGGGTGCTTTAGGCAGTTTTCGCCCGCTTTTGGGTGCTGTAACGCCTTTGAGCGGGTTATTACTGGCAAGTTGCTCTTTGATCAGGTATTCATATAAACGGCGCAGTGATGACAATTGTCGCTGAATAGTTTTTCCAGAGAGATTTTTACGATGCTGCCGGGCAACATAGGCTCGATATTGATGACTGTTGATTTGCTGCCAGGATTCGATTTTTGTATCAGAACGTTCATCCAGTTCAGTGAAATACTCGATTGCCTGAGTTAAATCGCGCTGATAACTGGATAGTGTATGCGCTGATAGTTGACGTTCAACTTTAAGATAATGAATGAATGCATCAACTATTATTCTCATATCCATCCTAAATTAGCTATTTATGATGGATACTAGTTCTTTTTGATAAAAGCATTCAGTTTGTGACTTAATGTTTCACCCAGACGCTCTAAAAATAATGTGCCCATATCAGCATTAAAGCGTCGAACATTATGACTGCCTAAAATTAAGGCACCAAAACAATTATTTTTCTCAATAAAAAGTGGAATTATGGCTAATGAAGAAATAGATTGTGATTTTTCTTCAAACAATTCATCCAGTGGTAATTTTTTGAAAAAACCACACATTGGTTTACGGGTATTCAGAAGTTTATCCAATTCCTGGCCTAAATCAGAAGCCATTTCAACAAAAAGATGCTCAGGCTGGTCATTTATTGGTTCAACAAACAATTTCAGGGCAATTGCATCCACCGAAAAATCATCACATAAAACCTCGTCCAGTGCGACTTCACAAGCATCAATGCCACCACAATCCATCAAAGATAAGGTCAGCTTATGCATTCTCTGGTTCGATTGCTCATTATCTTTGGCAATTTGAACTAATTCAGTCAGCTGTGATTTATGCTGAGAATTTTGTTCTCTGAGAATACTCACCTGTCGTTCAATCAATGAAACCGCTGAACCACTGGCATGAGGAATTTCTAAAGATGCTAAAAGTGCGGCATTCTGATTGAAGAAATCGGGATTCGCAGCTAAATAATCAGCGGTGATTTGTGCTTCATTTTTTTCTGGTTTAACAGACTGATCAGCTATTAAAGCATCTTCTTTTTCAGCTGTTTTTATTGTTTCTTTTTCTAATTCACTGCTTGAATTCATAGTTTTATTTGACCTTCATAAACAAAACTGGCCGGGCCAGTCATCATCAGAGAATGTTCACCCTGCTGCCATTGTATGTGTAAACTTCCTGCAGGTAATCTCACTTCAACCTGCTCGGCAAGCCAACCATGGAAAATACCATTAGCCACTGCCGCACAAGCACCAGTACCACAGGCAAGCGTTTCCCCAGAACCGCGCTCATAGACTCGAAGTCTAACCTGCTCCTTATCGATTATCTGCATAAAGCCGACATTTACCCGATTCGGAAAACTGGGATGTGATTCCAGCATTTTTCCAACCTGCTGCACAGGGTAATTGTCCAAATCATCCACTTTAATCGTAATATGCGGATTCCCCATAGAAACGGCTGAAAATTCAACCCGATCTATTTCTTTTATGCCTGCATCTATGGCTAGAGTATAACGATTATTACTCTGAGAATCACCTGCTGCGGGTACAAAGGGTAATTGTTTGGGCTCAAATACAGGTTTACCCATATCAACTATGACCATATCCTGCTGATTAATCGTCAGACGAATAATACCACTAAAAGTCTCCACAACAATTGTATCTTTGCTGCTGAGGTTTTTTTCCCGTACAAAACGTGCAAAGCAGCGAGCACCATTACCACATTGCTCGACTTCACTGCCATCGGCATTAAAAATGCGATATTTAAAATCAACCGACCCGGCCTGTATCTGATCGGGCGACTCAACCATCAGTAATTGATCACAGCCAACCCCAAAACGTCGATCGGCAATAAAGCGTATCTGCTCAGCCGTTAATTCAACCGTCTGTGAGATGGCATCAATAACCACAAAATCATTACCCAGGCCATGCATTTTTGTAAAATTTAATTGCATTTATTTACCATAAGACTGTTAATTTCACTATAGAGCCTCAATAAATTGATTATATCCATGATACTTGGAAATGCAGCGAGGCATTTTGACTTAGAGCCGATTGAGTGTATAAGCACTACATGATTGAGGCTTTAAGTTAAAATAACGAAGTCTGCATTTTCAAGTATCATGGGTATA
>JAPVVU010000057.1 GCA_028571885.1 Gammaproteobacteria bacterium
AATGAGCCTTCAATTGGTATATATTTGCCTGCAGATCGTATCAATGATGCGGCTGTCAGTGCCGGTACGCCATAGACTTCTGTTTCGACCTGATAATTCTTATAAGCTCGATCCAGGAGCATAGCAAAATCACCATCACCCGAAGCCAGTACAATGACATCAGATTCTGCTGCACACTCAATCACATCCAGTGTAATACCCACATCCCAGTCCCCTTTCGCTGAACCGTCACTGCGCTGGATATAGGGTTTTAACTTAACTTCAAAGCCAATGCCGCGTAGAATATTTTGAAATTGAATCTGCTTTTCACTGCCGCGATCTATCGCATAAGCAAAGGCATTGATCACTTCTCGTCCCTGTGTTGCTGCAGCCCAGAAAGCATTGTAGTCAAAATGACATTGATAATGATCTCTGGTGGTATAGTAAATATTCTGAACATCAACAAAGATTGATACTTTTTTCACTTATGTCCCCTGTTAACATCCGTATTTGTAACACCTTTTTCCATATTAGAGCTTATCATTCTGCACTCTCTGAAACTGAATCTGAATCTTTGTCATGTTTATGTTGTTCAGTGTATTTCAATGTTGAATATTTTTCCAAATTGAGCTGAATTTTTTGATTAATAGTATTGTCTGGATAGTGACCCTGTTCATCAATAGTTCCAGCTTCCATTCCCATCAGCAGGCTTAAAGCATCATCAACATGTCCAATACTATAAATTGTAAATTGTTTATCTTCTACAGCCTGCAGCACTTCTTCTTTGAGCATCAGGTTGACAACATTACTTTTAGGAATAATGACGCCCTGCTTGCCCGTTAAACCTCTGAGCCTGCAGATATCAAAAAAACCTTCAATTTTTTCATTCACGCCGCCAATTGCCTGCACTTCCCCTAACTGATTAACTGAACCGGTTAATGCCATACATTGCTTTACAGGGATTTCTGATACAGCTGAAAGCAAGGCACACAACTCAGCAACTGAGGCGCTATCACCATCGACCTGACCATAAGATTGCTCAAAAGTAAGATTGGCATCCAGTGAAAGGATTCGCGTCTTAGCATAATGATGTCCCAGATAGGATGAGAGGATCATAACCCCCTTACTATGAATATCTCCCCCCAGATCAGCTTCACGCTCAATATCAACAATATGGCCGTCACCTATCCTGACAGTTGCAGTTATCCTGGAAGGCTGACCAAAAGCAAATTCACCCACCTGAAGAACAGACAAAGCATTCACCTGGCCAATTTTTTTATTATCCGTATCAATTAAAATGGTGCCTTTAATGATCTCCTCATAGAGACTATCCCGATATTGATCCATGCGATAAATCCGAGCTTCAATCGCAGAATTAACATCTTCAAGATTAATGGTATTGCATGTTAAAGCAGAATCTTCATTGGAATTACCCCCTTCTGTTCGACGTTGGCGATAATAAAATTCTGCTTCCAAAATAAGATCTCTTAAATCCCCCATATGCAATGAAATTTTTTCCCCATGATCAACCTGTCTCGAACTTTGTTCAATAATACGTTCAACCGCAGTACATTCAATTGGCGAAACATTTTCCTGACGTTGTATATTTGCAATAAGACGGGCATATTTATGGGTTATATTTTCGCTGCGTATTATTTCTTCTGAAAAATCAACATTAACCTTAAACAGTTTATTAAACTCTGCATCATTTTCTTTAAGGAGATGATAAATATGACGGTCACCTATTAGCACAATTTTTATTTTTAATGGAATGGGATCGGGCTCAAGAGTCAGGTTTCTTGAAAAACTGTGTAATTCATCTAATGGTTCGATAGTAATCGTTGATGATTTTAGTGCCCGTTTTAAACCTTCCCAGGCATAGGGGTTGGACAGGATTTTTTCAGCATCCAGCAATAAATAGCCATCATTCGCCTTATGTAAAGTACCCGGCTTAATTAAAGTAAAAGCGGTGAGGAGATTGCCTAAGCCAATGGCATTATCTGTTTTATTTTGATCTTCTTCCCGGGTATTATAATAAGGCAGATGTTCTATACGGCCGATTAAATTAGAGTAAGTCGGATTATCTTCAAAAATAATCGGCATATCATCCGACTCTGAATTATCAACTAGAACATTAACCAGATAACGATGAAAACGGGCTGTTTTACTGATGTGCTTACGCTTTTGACCAGCTTCTTTAGAATGAACATCCTGCTCATAAAATTCATCCAGATGGTTAATAATATCTTCCTTAACTTCGGTGAGATAATTTGTCACAGGTTCAAAACCATTATAATCTTTAAAGAGCTGCTCCATGGCAGAATCAACCAGCTGAGTGACAATATCTTTGTCTAATTTATCCAGCTCCTCTTTACCTTCCTGCTCCCAGACAGGTACCTTCGCCAGAGCTTCCTGAAGCTTTTCCTGATATTTGTCAATGCGTTGGTTATAGTCTTTTTGTACCTCTTCGGCCAATTCCTTAAAATTAGCCAGGTTACTAATTTTACCATCCACTATCGCTGAAAGAGTATAGCCGCTGGGGGTACGAATCACTGCAACCTGTTCTTCTTTGGCATTATCAATCAGCTCATTAAGCGCCTTATCCCCTCTGTCATTAATTTCTGTCTCAATTTCCTGAATTTGAGCGGTATATTCATCACTCTGAAATGCCACCGTGATCAAGGATGAAATCAGCTTAACCAGTTTTTCCATGGTTTCACTCAAGGTTTTTGCTGTACCTGCCGGCAAACGTAGAAAACGCGGGTGCTGAGGGTATTCAAAGTTGTTTACATAACACCAGTCAAAGGTTTTTTTACGATTAACATAATGCTTTTTTAATAAACTTTTAATCAATGCCGTCTTGCCAATACCCTCAGAGCCTAAAACAAATAAATTGTAGCCCTTATGATTCATCCCCATACCAAAATCAATGGCACTCAAGGCTCTTTTCTGGCCAATAATCTCATCCAATTCCGGCAGCTCTTCAGTTGTGCTAAAATTCAAATCACTGAGATCACATTTTTTATATAATTGTTTCACAGACAAAACATGATGTGATGGGGTATTATGTATTAAACTCATTCTATTTTTATCCAAAAGAATATTCTTTCATTAAAATTTAAACGTTCTATAATTAACTTTTTATTTTAACTTTTTATAATTAACACAGCAGAAAAAGTGTAAAAAAATGGCAGCAAATCATTCAACTTTTAAGCCTTGGGGCAAAGCCAAGCACAAATTAGAACAACAGGCGATGGCAGAAGCTGATGAGCATTATATCAGTAAATCTCAGGCAAAGCGCGATGTAGAAGCGCTGCAAAAACTAGGCGTTAAACTGGTTGAGCTATCAAAAAGTACTCTGAAGACATTTGATCTGGATGAGAAATTGCTTGATGCAATACTTCTGGCACAAACCATTAACAGTCATAGCGGCCATCGCCGCCAGATACAACTAATCGGCAAACTTATGCGTCATGTTGATGCCGATGCCATACGTTTAAAACTTGAGCGCTATCACAGCCCTGCTGTCGAGGCCAATGAACACTTTCATAAACTGGAAAAATGGCGCGATCGAATACTGATAGAAGGTGACTCTGCGATTAATGAATTAGTGTCTAAGTACCCGGAGCTTGAACGTTCCAGGCTAAGACAGCTGTTAAGAAATGCAAACAAAGAATCCGAGAACAACAAGCCGCCTAAAAGTGCCCGGCAGTTATTCCAATACATCAAAGATGTCATTCCAGAACCGGGAAAATAAGTTTACGGTTTACGGTTTACGGTTTACGGTTTACGGTTTACGGAAAGTATAAAACTACCTTTATTGTTTTAAATGACAAGGTAGTTTTATATGTTCCAGAACCGGGAAGTTTTTTCGGATTTTCTGAACATGGCTTACTTCAATATCAGCGATAGCAAAACCCGAACCACTGGCCAGATGATCCAGAATACCACCCCATGGGTCGATAATCATACTATTACCATAAGTTTCACGACCATTCACATGGTAGCCGCCCTGAGCTGATGAAACAACAAAACACAAGTTTTCGATTGCTCTGGCACGATTGAGTACTTCCCAATGAGCCTTGCCTGTGGTTGCAGTAAACGAAGAAACAAGACACAATACTTCCATTCCCTGGCTGACCATATCGCGAAATAATTCTGGAAAACGCAGGTCGTAACAGACGGCCATTCCTAATTTCCCAAATGGCGTGTCAGCAACAACGACTTTATCTCCTGCTTCAGTAAATGCTGATTCATTATATGAACCACCTTGATCACCTAAATCAACATCAAAAAGGTGAATTTTATCGTAACGAGCAACGACCTCACCATGATCATTTAACAGCAGGCATGCGGAAAGAATTTTATTGCTTTGTTCAGTTTCACTCGCATTCTCAGATTGCTGCACTGCCTTTAGAGGAATAGTCCCACCGACAATCCAGATTTTTTCTTCTTTTGACACTGAAGATAAAAATTCCTGTATCTGACCTTTGGGCCGCTCAAGCTGTTCATTATCAGTAATATATTCTTCTGCTATACCCAGAATGTCAGATTCCGACATTCCCATATGAGCAAAATTTTCTGGTAATACAACCAGCTCCGCTCCTTGTTTCACTGCATCTGAAATAAGTCGCCTTGCTTCACTTAAATTTGCACTGACGTTGGGCCCTGAAGCCATCTGAATTGCTGCTACTTTTGCCATTTTACCTCTAACTGCTTTTTTAAACATAAACCCTTACATTCTCAACGATTAGAAGTAAAAATTCAAGTCCCTTCATCAGTAAAGAGCTATAGTTGCAGAAACGCAAAAAATTCAATGCAGAAATAGACTTTTTTAATTATTCTATGAATTAACACTCGACTTGAGTATAAATGAGCTGAAATTTAGAAAAATGCATCCTCATCAGCATGCATTGCATTGGCTCACCATGATAACAATAAATATTTTGAGATAACCATGAAAACACATTACTGATAACAACATATAAAAACTATGGCAACTCAGATGAATCTACATCAAATATTGGATTGCCATCCGGTGCTACGGCCCCACTTTCCTCCAGCTTAAAAAGTTTTTTGATATTATTAAACGTATTTTTACTGATTTTTTCTTTCTTGATCTCCGGATTGTTCCAATCTCCTTTTATCGTATAATCAAAAGCCGTGACCCGGTTGATTTGATCACCTAATATTTTTTGTCCAATCCAGACCACCGCAGCACCAGCAGGCCCGGCAACGGCGGCACCGGCAAGCGGTAAAGTTGCTGAAATTTCTGGTATAACGGTCACAACCTGATCAATCGTCCCTGTCACCAGCTCGGTACTTCCTGTAACTAAAATTTTGGCACTGGGCGCATAAATAAGTAAATTATCGGTATAGGCCTGCCCTTTATTGAAACGAAAATCGCCTTCAATCAGATCAAACTGAAAACCGTCTTTAGAAACATCTGAAAAATCCAGTGATAGTCTGCGTACCAATGCATTCATATTTAGAAGACCTAATAAACGTCCGGCAGCACCTGGTTCTGCCTCAACCCAGGCCCCCTTATCAACTTTAAAAGTTAATTTACCATCTATATTCTCCTGACTAAAGTCATTCAGAGCGCCAGGCCAGCTGATATCACCCGAAATCTGAGCCTTACCCTGACGTACTAAGTTGTCTTTGCCGAGTGCAGCAGCCAGTCTTTCTAAAGATGGAATTTCAACCGTCCCTTCCAGATTCACCCTGGGATGTGCATTCCAGTGATGCCATTTGCCATTACCATCGAACGAGAACAATGTACCTTTCAGGGACAGATCATCAAAAATAATAGCTTTATTAACACGGCTGGATTTTATGCTGAAACGCCCCAGGTCAATTTTGCCGAGTTTTAGAGAGTTAATATAGCCGTTAAGCAGAGGAAAGAATTCAGGTTTTAAACCGCTTCCGGTTTTAACAGCAGATGTAGTTTCAGGCTTGTCTGAATCATCGGCCCCAAAGTGGACCTCAGGCAGAATTACTTCTGTCATTGCAATTTCAATGGGAATAGGAATTTCTTTAGCCTGAAGTGTCTTTGCAGAAGCCCTCTTATTAGATGCTAATCGTTTTGCTCTTTTTTCACTTTGAATATTATTTTTGTTTTTAGACGATGTATCAAACACAGACTGCCATTCTTTAAAAGGTACGTGCTTTATGGCACCCGTTATTCTCAGGTGATTATCTTTTGGTAATTTTGCTTTTTCCCCTTCAAATGCAAGATTCCCTTTAAGTAATTTAAAGTCCTCCGAACCGGCAGAAGCATCAATCAGAAAAACAAGTGATAGTGCCCTGGAAAATTTCATGTTTAACAGCGCTGATTTTGTCTGTTTATTCTTTATACTAGATGATTTTCCTGAAGGTTTAATTTCAGCAAAACTCATGGTAAAGGGAAATGAATCTTTTGCCTGTTTCTTAAAAGGTGCCGGGAGATTAGAATTTATATTTTTCAGGCTGGAATAAATGTTAAATGCAAATGCTCGCTGAGTATTAGGTAAATCAATATTCACTTTAATATTGCTTTTACCTGAGAGCTGCTCACTCAGTGGTAATAATAATTCTGGTATTAAGTTAAATTTAGCGAGTTGCTCAAACGAAATTTCACTATCAATATGTACACTAACGTCTGGATCTTTTTTTGATGTTGATGGCTGTTTTTTCGTTTTTATTATGACTTGTGCAGGAAGTCCCATAATTTGAGCAGATAAGTTTTTGGAATTTATGGCGGTATTATGAATCAGAATATCACCTTTAAGATGACTCACCAGACCTTTTTTCCGCTCAAACCCTGGGGGATAGTAATCAGCATCATTCAGCCCTATTCGTATCCTGTTATCAAGGATACCCTCTTCGAGTGGAATGTTTAAATCCAGATTAATATCGATATCATCTTGTGCATCAATAGTGCTTAACACATCCTTTGATACTAATTCTGATTGCTGAAGAAACTTTAATCCATCGCCAATACTACTTTTTATATCACCTTTAATAAGCAAATTTCGCTCTAAATAGTCATCTAAATCAACCCGGATATTTTTCGATTGGGCAGAAAATATTTTGCTGTGCTGCCCTTCTATCTTCATACCTTTTTGAGTAAACTGAACTTGCGCATCAATATTTGCCAACTTAGGCCAATCCTGGAGATACTCCAGTAGGACATCCTGTGTATTAAAAACAATATCCATATTGCCATTATGCTTTTCATAAGGAAATTCACTTAATTCACCACGAAATGCTATCCCGCCATCCAGTACTCTTCCAGAAATAAGTGCACTATCCAGCCATTTAACCAAACCTTTACTCATCACTTTTGCCGGCACATATTTTGGGATCGCTTCTACATTGACATTTTGATAGAAGCCAGTGAGATCCATTAAAGTCTGCCCCGATTCTGATATCCATAACTTTAAATCAGCGTTAGCAGTGAAGTCTGGACTTTTAATGGCTATTTTTTCCGCACTTAAAAGCCATTCATCGCCTTCTTTTTGCCAAAAGAGATTGCCCGACAACTGCTCAAAAGGCCAGCTATCACGAAAAATAGACTTAAGATACAGTTTCATATCCAAACTATCAATTGTCGCCCTACCTCTCGTCTCATTAAATATAACCTGTGCAGAAAAGTGTCTGACTTTTGGCAAAAAAAGTACTGAATTAATTCCAAAGTCATTAATATCTGCCTGTACCTGATAATGTTGAATATCAATGGGCATTTCAGATGCATTAAATTGAAATGTCGTCATTACATTTTCCAGACGACCTCTGGGTTTTAAAAATGAATAAACTTTTTTATTAAATTCTGTCGGTGAAAAAAAGGATATAACATGGGAAAACTCATTAAGATCCAGTTTATTAAGAAAAATCCGTACTTGAGACAAAGACCCTTTTTCAGCTGGATGTATTTTAAAGCTGATAAATTTCTCACTTATCTTTTTTGAATTAACACTGAGATTTAAGTCATATAAATCAAACAGCCAGCTGCTTTTTTTGCTAACAGGCTCAGAATTACTCACAGAATCAGGCGTAGAGCTCCTTTCCAGTTTGAAATTAGTCGACATCGTATCAAAATGAATACTCTGATTATTATCAATTCGTTTTAAAGCGGCATCTTCAACGAGGAGTTCACCGTGTATGGATTGTAAATTCCCGTTATTAATGGTTGACCAGATTTTTGTACTGGCTTTAATATCATTAAGCTGAAACTCTTCTACCTGCAGGACATTTTTCTTTAAGAAATGCAACAGCGTCTGTTGAGTAAAATTATCAACAGCTGCATAGACCTTACCATCCCAATTTGAGGTATCATTAATCCTGCCATTAAAATCAAGACGAAAATCAACTAAAGTATCTGATTCATTCAATCTTGCCAATAATGAAATCTGATGTCTTTCATCATTATTTTTCATATTAAAATTGATATCTGAAAAAAATACCGCTGGAAGTTTTTGCATTTCATCTACAAAATAAATTTCGCTGTCTGAAATAATGATGTTTGTCTGGTTAAGAAGAGAATAGTACGATTGTAATTTTTTACCAGAAATGGCTTGTCCTTTTTGTGCCTTCGATAATTGAAATTCTGCTATAGAAATTTTATCATTCAGATCACGCCGAATAATGGCACTAAATTCTTTGAGAAGTAGCGTATCAATGATAATCTGACCACGAAGAATAGACAGTGGTATATTCAGACGGATGCTGGCAGAACCAAACTCCAACACGTTTTTTTCTCCCGATTCATTTTCAATGGTGAAGTTCTGCATTGATACTGAGGGAAATAAGGGATGAAGCCCCACTTTTATTTCATCAAAAGTTACCTGAGTCTGGAAATGAGTCTCAACTAATTCTTCAATCACCTGTGGATTTTCTTCGAGATAATAAACCAGTGCATGCAGTGAAAGTAAAACAACCGCAAGTAAAATGATCAAACCGATAAATAATTTACGATGAAAATGCCAGACAAATGAAACTATTTTTTTCAGCACTGTCCGTAGAAAAGTCTGCGCCGTCACAGCTTGAGTTTGTATTGGTGAGTCATTAGAATTCATGATAAATAGTTATCTTTATAGAGTTAGCCTGTCACATTAAATCACATGGGAACAACATCATATTGCTCCTGACTGTACTCATTATCAATTTGCAGCTGAATGGTACGTTTCATAAATTCTTCTAATTCAGCAATAGATGATGTCTCCTCATCCATTAGATAATCACCCACTTTACTTGAGGTCAGTACTAATAATTTCTTAGTATCAAACTGTCGTGCTTCTCGAATTATTTCACGAAAGATTTCAAAGGCAACTGTTTCTACTGTTTTAACAGTACCTTTACCATTACAAACAGGGCAAGGTTCACATAAAATGTGTTCAAGACTCTCTCGAGTACGCTTGCGAGTCATCTCAATCAAGCCCAGATTAGAGACTTCTGTAATACAGGTTTTTGCATGATCGCGATCCAGTGCCTTTTCAAAAGAACGCAAAACCTGACGCCTATGCTCTGAAACCTTCATGTCGATAAAATCAATAATAATAATTCCGCCCAGATTTCTCAGGCGCAATTGGCGAACAATTGCCTGTGTTGCCTCAAGATTTGTTTTAAAAATAGTCTCTTCCAGATTACGATTTCCCACGTAACCACCCGTATTGATATCGACTGTCGTCATCGCTTCAGTTTGATCAATGATCAGGTAACCACCGGATTTAAGTTTAATCTTGGATTGCAGTGCCCTCTGAATTTCATCCTCAACACCATAAAGGTCAAAAATTGGCCGTTCACCCGGATAATATTCAATGCCTGGAGCCAGCTCTGGAATAAATTTATTAGCAAATTTAATCACTTTATCAAAGGTTTCACGCGAATCAATACGAATGGCATCAATATTTGTATCAGCAATATCACGCATGACCTTCATCGCTAAAGGCAGATCTTCATAAACCATCATTGGTGAGCCGACGGATTTATTATTTTCCTGTATGGCTCCCCAGAGTTTTTCTAAAAAAACCATATCCGCATGCACGGCTTTTTCTGAAATGCCTTCTGCTACTGTTCTAACGATATAACCACCACCATTAAACTCTGGTAATAATTTTTTTATAAGGCCCTTCAGACGTTCTCTTTCGTCTTCATCTTCGAGTTTTTGTGAAACACCAATATGGTTAGAATTCGGCATATAGACGAGATAACGGGCTGGAATAGTAATATGTGTAGTAAGACGAGCCCCTTTGGTTCCCATCGGATCTTTAACAACCTGCACCAATATTTCCTGGCCATCTCTGAGTAAATCATTGATAGTTAATTCTTCAGTACCGTTTTTCTGTTCTTCTGTGGTGACGATATCCGAAAAATGTAAAAACGCCGTACGCTGTAAACCAATTTCAAGAAACGCAGCCTGCATACCCGGTAAAACCCGACAAACTTTACCTTTGTAGATATTCCCCACCAGACCTCGCCGACTTGCTCGCTCAATGACTACTTCCTGTAACATGCCATTTTCTATTTTGGCCACGCGGGTTTCTTGCGGTGTAACATTAATCAGCAGCTCATCACTCATAATATTTTTTCTTGTTTTCTTTTCATTTAATGAAGGGTTTAATAAAAGACTTAGTTAGTATTTTGGAATTCTTTATAATAAAAGAATTCCAAATTTATTTAATAAAATATTTGTTTCATAAACTGGCAAGCCCATCACACCGGAATAGCTGCCGTTAATAGCACGAATAAAGAGAGCGCCTTGACCCTGTATTCCATAACTGCCTGCTTTATCAACTGGTTCACCACTATGCCAGTAATTTTTGCATATTTCTCTGGTGAGTTTTGCGAATGAAACCTCAGTCGTGGAAAGTATCTGTTCTGTTTTTTGTTTATTTTTAAGAACCACTGCTGTCAAAACCCGATGTGTTTTATCAGACAAGCTTAATAACATCTCAACTGCTTGTTCCTTATTCTCAGGTTTGCCTAAAATATTGCCATCAAGTATTACGGCGGTATCCGATCCCAGAACAGGAATCTGTTGATTGGTCTGTCTTAGTAATCCGTCTGTGGCTTTTTCCAGAGCTAACCGGGAAACAAATGCTTCCGGTGTCTCTTTCACGTTATGCTTTTCTTCAGAAAATTGAGGTATTACTCTAAATGAGACTCCCATTTGCCTCAGAAGTTCCTGTCTCCGTGGTGAGCTGGACGCAAGAAAAATTTGGGGATTTTCAGTCACCATTAATTGCTTCTTTTAAACATGGACTATCTCTTAGTAATTGTTACTTACTCAGTAAGTTTATCGGTGGTACGGATGATTTTTAAGAATACTATAAGCTCTGTATAACTGTTCACTTAATAAAACCCTCACCAGTGGATGAGGTAGCGTCAGTGGTGATAATGACCACTTTACATCCGCTCTGGCAACACAGGCATCACTTAATCCTTCTGGACCACCAATTAATAAGGCGACATCCTGGCCGCTATGTAACCAGTTATCAAGCTGTTTTGAGAGTGCTTCGGTACTCCAGGGCTTGCCCTTTACTTCCAGAACAACAACTAAGCATCCTTTGGGTATTGCAGCGAGTAGTTTCTCACCTTCGGTTTTTTTTATTCTCGCCAGATCAGCATTTTTACCCCGCTTTCCAGGGGCAATCTCTACCAGTTTGAGGCGGCAGTCTCCATTGAGACGTTTGGCATATTCAATATATCCCTTAGTGACCCAATCAGGCATTTTATTGCCTACGGCCAGTAAGTAAATATTCATATCAGCTGTTTACTGGCCGTCAGCGTTGAGAGAGTCATCAACCCCGGAAGAGTCATCAACGTCGGAAGAGTCATCAACCCCGGAAGAGTCATCAACCCCGGAAGAGTCATCAACCCCGGAAGAGTCATCAGCGTCGGGAGAGCCGTCATCATAGTCAGGATTGTCAACATCCCACATGCGTTCGATACCGTAATAATCTCTGACCTGAGGCAGCATCACATGAACCACCACATCGCCCAAATCAACCAGTACCCAGTCACCCGTATTTAAGCCTTCAACACCCAGTGGTGCAATGC
>JAPVVU010000058.1 GCA_028571885.1 Gammaproteobacteria bacterium
AAGTTACAAAAATATAAGTGTTTGTATTTTATATGTTTTGTAACTTGTAGATGGTTAGCCGTTTTACGGCTTGGGTTGCTGAATAGTTACACTAAAAATTGTTAAGTTCTCAGTTCTAAGTTGGAAAACTTGGTTTAAAAGCATTTAACTTCTTATTTCTAACAACATGTGAAAGATAATAAATATGAGTAATGATTCAAAATCTATTGGTATTTTGACAGCAGGCGGTGATTGTCAGGGACTTAATGCGGCAATCCGTGGTGTGGCCAAAGCAGCGATTAATCAACATAACATGGAGGTTATTGGTTTTCTTGACGGTTTTAGAGGACTGGCAGAAAATCGTTACGAGCGGCTGGGCGATGATAACCTGTCCGGGATTTTAACCCTTGGTGGGACAATTTTAGGCACCAGTCGTGATAAGCCACATAAGATGGCAATTGGTGATAAGGTCATTGATACTATTGCTCAAGCTGAAGAAAATTACCATAAATTACATCTTGATGCGCTGGTCTGCATTGGCGGCGGCGGTACCCAAAAAAATGCCATGCGCCTGCTGAAAAAAACTGATATGAATGTGATTACTCTGCCCAAAACGATTGATAATGATGTCTGGGGAACCGATTCGTGTTTTGGCTATGACACGGCCGTTGAAATTGCCACTGAAGCGATTGATCGCCTGCACTCAACTGCTTCGAGCCATCATCGCGTCATGGTTGTGGAGATTATGGGACATAATACCGGCTGGCTGACGGCTGCATCAGGTCTGGCTGGCGGTGCTGACGTCGTGGTGATACCTGAGATTCCTTATGATATTAATGTCATTAAAAATGCCCTGATTGGACGTAATCGAAAAGGTAAGCGTTTTTCAATTGTTGCTGTGGCAGAAGGGGCTCGCCCTAAAGACGACAATGAAATTCCAACGGATTTTGAAGACAGCACTGCCGTTCATTTAACACATCGCCTGGCGGAGTTGACGGGACTTGAAACGCGTTTAACGAGCCTGGGACATGTGATGAGAGGCGGCAGCCCCTCCGCTGCAGACAGAATACTAGCAACAAAATTAGGTACTAAAGTTGTTGATCTGATTGTTGAGGGTCAATCAGGAGTAATGGTTGCTGAACGCGGTGGATACGCAGTTCCAGTGCCTCTGGAAGAAATAGCAGGTAATCGGCGTATCATTCCTGATGACCATCCTTTATTGGACAGTTTAAGAAGTCTGGGCATTTGTTTAGGTGTATAGCGGTTGCTTTTTAGACGGTACTAATAAGATAGAAAGTCTTTATAGTCGAAATTCATTTTTTTCATTTTGTTTCTTTTGGCTAAAATGAATTGTCGATATTGTTTCACAACAAAATCTTCACAGTTGCCATTGAGCGCCATAATCCTGTCAATTTCAACTTCTAATTGTATGATTTCATGCAGGAGCTGATCAGATTCCTTTTCCATGCCGCCCATGTTTCACCATTGAGTGTAATTGTTTATTATTCATCGCTCATCAATGTTAATTTATAATCTTCCGTTACATCATAAATTTTATTATTAGTATTAGTATAAATTTGCACACAGAATATTATTCAACCAAAACAGCATGAAGTGTAGTGATGTTGACTTTAAGTATAATAATTACCCCTTCACATAAATGTAGGAATTTCCTGAAACTTTTGTAGGAATATTAAATTTTTTATCTGAATTGACTGTTTTGCATTCTCCTTCTGTTCATTCTTTGATAAATTTAATCCAAACTGTACTTTAAGCCGTTAATTTAGTGAGTTATAATGACGGGCTTTTTTAATAATTTTAACTTTATTGGTTCATAATAATGCCTGTAGTTACTCTACCTGATGGTTCTTCTCGACAATTTGACTCTGCAGTTTCAATTCATGATGTGGCTGCTGATATTGGCCCCGGTCTGGCAAAAGCAGCTTTAGCTGGAAAAATAAATGGTCGTCTGGTAGACACTTCCTATGTAATTGACAAAGATGTTCAATTGGCAATTGTCACAGAGCGTGATGCTGAAGGACTGGAAGTGATTCGCCATTCCACTGCTCATCTATTGGCACAGGCGGTTAAAACGTTATTTCCTAAAGCTCAGGTGACCATTGGTCCTGTTATAGAAGATGGCTTTTTTTACGACTTTGCTTATGAAGAAAGTTTTACCCCTGAAGATTTGGTGGCCATTGAGAAAAAAATGGCTGAACTGGCAAAAGCCAACTATACAATAAGCCGTTCTGTGAAATCCCGTGATGAGGCTGTGCAGTTTTTCCGTGATATGGGAGAAGAGTACAAAGCAGAAATTATCGAGAGTATTCCAGCGAATGAAGATTTATCTTTATACCAGCAGGGTGATTTTATTGACCTTTGCCGGGGCCCGCATGTGCCTTCTACAGGTAAAATTAAAGCCTTTAAATTAATGAAACTGGCGGGTGCTTACTGGCGTGGTGATTCTAATAATGAAATGCTGCAGCGTATTTATGGTACAGCCTGGACTAACAAGAAAGATTTAAAAGCCTATCTGCATCGTCTGGAAGAAGCAGAAAAACGTGATCATCGGAAACTGGGTAAGAAACTTGATCTGTTTCATATGCAGGAAGAAGCCCCGGGTATGGTATTTTGGCATGAAAAAGGCTGGATCATCTATCAGGAAGTTGAGCAATACATCAGAAATGTATTGGTAAAACACAATTATCAGGAAGTGCGTACCCCTCAGGTGGTTGATCGCAGTCTTTGGGAAAAATCAGGTCACTGGGACAAGTTTGGTGACATGATGTTCACCACGTCATCAGAAAATCGTGACTACGCAGTCAAACCCATGAATTGCCCCTGTCACATCCAGATTTTTAACACTGGACTGAAATCCTACCGAGATCTGCCATTGCGTATGGCTGAGTTTGGCTCCTGTCATCGTAATGAGCCTTCAGGCACATTACATGGCTTAATGCGGGTGAGAAATTTTGTTCAGGATGATGCGCACATATTCTGTACAGAAGATCAGATTCAGAGTGAAATATCGGCATTTATTGATCTGCTCTTTGATGTCTATAAAGATTTTGGCTTTACCGAAGTACTGGTCAAACTTTCTACTCGCCCTGAAGAACGAGTGGGTTCAGATGAAGTCTGGGATAAGGCCGAAGCAGCCCTGGAAGCTTCATTAAACAGTAAAAAGCTGGACTGGGAATTACAACCGGGCGAAGGTGCTTTTTACGGGCCAAAAATTGAATTTTCGCTGAAAGACTGCCTCGGTCGAGTATGGCAATGTGGTACGGCACAGGTTGATTTTTCAATGCCTGGTCGTCTGGATGCTCATTTTATTGATGAACACGGTGAAAAAACAGTGCCGGTGATGATTCACCGGGCTATTTTAGGATCACTTGAGCGCTTTATTGGTATTCTGATAGAAGAGCATGCAGGTAAAATGCCTTTATGGTTATCGCCGGTACAAGCTGTTGTTATGGGTATTACTGATAAACAGGCTGATTATGTGACTGATTTTGTTCAGACATTGAAAGATGCGGGTTTACGGGCTAATTCTGATTTGAGAAATGAAAAAATCGGCTTTAAAATCCGTGAACATACACTGGCCCGCGTCCCCTATATTCTGGTTGCTGGTGACCGGGAAATTGAAAACAATGTGATTGCGGTACGTACGATGGACGGAAAAGATTTGGGCACAATGAGCAGTGCTGAATTAATTGCCAAAATGTCTGCAGAAATAAAACAATATGGTCTTTAATTATTCTATTGAGATAATTTCCATAAATTGTTGCCGGGAAAGTACTTTTTTCACTCTTTTATTAAAGAATAGTGTGGCTTTTCATAAAAAAGTCTAATAGAATATCGCGTTCAGTAAATTATACTTTTCATGTTAAGTAAAATGGTCAATTTTAGGAGATAAAGCCCATCGCAGCCCCAAGAAGACAGTTTGATAAACCAAAATCAAACAAAACCCGTATAAACGACGATATTATAGCCAGTGAACTTCGAGTTATTGGCGCCGATGGGGAGCAAGCAGGGATTATGAGCCTTGCGGAAGCCAAAAAACTGGCCAGTGATAGTGATATGGATCTAGTGGAGATTGCGCCAACAGCCAAACCTCCCGTTTGTCGTGTAATGGATCATGGCAAATTTATTTTTGAGCAGAAAAAGAAAAAGGCTCAGGAAAAGAAAAAACAGAAACAAACTCAGGTCAAAGAGGTTAAACTCAGACCTGGTACTGAAGAGGGTGATTATCAGGTCAAATTACGCAACCTGACTCGCTTTCTTGAAAATGGTGACAAAACCAAAGTGACAATAAGATTTCGTGGTCGAGAAATGGCTCATCGTGAGCTGGGTATGGACGTACTGAATCGAGTTGCTGCAGATCTTGAAGAGCTGGCTAACGTTGAACAACGTGCCAAGCTTGAAGGTCGTCAAATGACAATGGTTCTGGCACCAAAAAGCAAAAAGTAACAACCACTCACGAGAGGCCTGCCTCAGGTTTTCTTTAGTAAAGACTTCATGTAAGTCAAAGCTGTGAGTCAAAGTGTTGTTTTTTTACTTACTTTCTTTTAGGTGACGCTTTTAAGAGATTCTTTTAAGAGCTCCTTATTAAGAGAATGGTTAAACTAAAATTATTTAGCTTAACTAATCAATGCGTAGATATTTTAGAGGTGTATTATGCCAAAAATGAAATCCAAACGTGGCGCTTCCAAGCGTTTTAAAGTGACTGGTTCAGGTCGCATTAAACGTGGTAATGCGAACCGCAGCCACATCCTGACTAAAATGACCACCAAGCGCAAGCGTCATTTACGTAGCCCTGACTCAGTTGATGCGTCAGATGCCCCAGCAATCAAACGTATGTTACGTTTAGTCTAATCAGAGGGAGCATATAAAATGGCAAGAGTAAAACGTGGTGTTCAGGCACACGCTAAACACAAGAAAATTATCAAGCAGGCGAAAGGTTATTCCGGACGTCGTAAAAATGTATTCCGCGCTGCAGTTCAGGCAGTTACTAAAGCGGGTCAAT
This sequence comes from Gammaproteobacteria bacterium, assembly GCA_028571885.1. Taxonomy (GTDB): domain Bacteria; phylum Pseudomonadota; class Gammaproteobacteria; order GRL18; family GRL18; genus GRL18. The sequence continues at coordinate 5,003 of JAPVVU010000058.1, forward strand.
ATCAATATCGTGACCGTCGTCAACGTAAACGTCAATTCCGCCAATTATGGATTGCACGTATTAATGCGGGCGCACGTGAGAATGGTTTGAGCTATAGCCGTATGATCAACGGCCTGAAAAAAGCCAATATCGAAATCGACCGTAAAGTGCTTTCTGATATGGCCATTGCTGACAAAGGTGCATTTACTGCGATTGCTGAACAGGCAAAAGCAGCACTTTCTGCATAACCACCGCTCTCTTCTTACAAGAAGTTACAGGCGAACGGTGCTTTCTTAGCATCGTATGGCTCTTATATGAAAGAAAAGGGGGAAGGCGAAAGTCTTTCCCCTTTCTTTTTATATAAGAGTTTAGACACGGGTTAATTAAAATTATAGAGGTCACATGGTGGAAAACCTGGACAAGCTGGTTGAAGAAGCACAACAAGCGATAGAAGTTGCTGATAAAATTGATGCCCTGGAACAGATTCGTGTTCAATACCTGGGTAAAAAAGGCGAAATAACTGTTCTGATGAAAAGTCTGGGACAATTATCAGCTGAAGAACGTCCTAAAGCAGGCCAGGTAATTAATAAAGCCAAACAATCTGTTCAGGCATTAATTTCAGACAAAAAAACAATCCTGCAGGATTCAGCACTGGCTGAGCAATTGAGTTCAGAAACAATTGATGTCACTTTACCTGGTCGTGGTGAGCATATTGGTGGATTACATCCAATAAGCCGTACCTTGCAGCGCATTGAATCATTGTTTGCTGAAATGGGTTTTGAAGTGAAAACCGGTCCGGAAATTGAGGATGATTATCATAACTTTGAAGCACTCAATATTCCAGAATCTCATCCTGCACGAGCCATGCATGATACCTTTTATTTTGATCCGCATACGGTATTAAGAACCCATACATCACCCGTACAAATCCGCACCATGGAAAATCAGGCGCCGCCTTTGCGTGTGATTGCTCCTGGTCGGGTTTATCGTTGTGATTCTGACATTACCCATACTCCCATGTTTCATCAGGTCGAAGGACTCATGGTTGATGAAGACGTCAGTTTTACTGATTTAAAAGGTATTCTCGATGATTTTCTAAAACAATTTTTTGAAAAAGATCTTAAAGTTCGCTTTAGACCCTCCTATTTCCCATTTACAGAGCCCTCAGCAGAAGCTGATATTGAATGTGTGATGTGTGGTGGTGAAGGTTGTCGTGTATGCAGTCATACTGGATGGTTAGAAGTCTTAGGCTGTGGAATGGTTCACCCTGAAGTCTTCCGACATTCAGGCATTGATAGTGAAAAATACCGTGGCTTTGCTTTTGGTATGGGAGTTGAACGCCTGAGTATGCTGCGTTATGGGGTGAATGATCTGCGTCTTTTCTTTGAAAATGACCTGCGTTTTTTACGTCAATTTGCCTGAATACTGCCTGCAGGAAACAGATAACAACTCAATTTATACAGTAAAAGAAGTCCGGGAAAATAATATATGAAATTTAGTGAACAATGGCTAAGAGAATGGGTCAATCCAGATTTAACTACAACCGTATTGGGGCACCAGCTCACTATGGCTGGTCTGGAAGTTGATGCCATTGAACCCGTTGCTCCCGCCCATAGCGGTGTTGTTATTGGTAGAATCTTAAGTGCTGAAAAACATCCTGATGCTGACAAACTTCAGGTGTGTCAGGTTGATGTCGGAGAACTCTCAGAGGAACCTCTGCAAATTGTCTGTGGTGCCCAAAATGCCCGTAAAGATCTGCTTGTCGCCTGTGCAATGGTTAAAGCTGTATTACCCGGCGATTTCAAAATTAAGAAATCCAAACTTCGTGGTGTGGTTTCTATGGGTATGCTGTGCTCAGAAAAAGAATTGGGACTGGCTGAGAGTGCTGAAGGCATTATGGAATTACCGGCAGATGCACCTGTTGGTACGACCATCAATGATTATTTAAAATTGGACGATGTCAGTATCGAACTGGGCGTGACGCCAAACCGTGGTGATTGTTTTTCAATTGCCGGTGTTGCCCGTGAAACAGGTGTTATGACGCGCAGTACGGTCACTCCTGTTGAAATTAAAGAACAGTCTGTCACCATTGATGATACGATAAACATTAATATTGAAGCAGAAGAAGCTTGTCCCCGTTATGCAGGGCGAATTATCAAAAATGTTAATATCAATGCAAAAACACCCATGTGGATGCAGGAAAAATTGCGTCGTTGTGGTAACCGCTCTATAAGCCCTCTGGTTGATATCACCAATTTCGTGATGATTGAACTGGGCCAGCCAATGCATGCTTTTGACCTGGATAAAATTCAGGGACAAATTAATGTTCGCATGGCATCAGCAGATGAAAAATTAACCTTATTGGACGGTCAGGAAATTTCACTGAATGCCGATAATCTGGTTATTGCCGATGACAGCCGGGCATTGGCATTAGCAGGTATTATGGGCGGTGAGAGCTCTGCGGTGACTGATGAAACCCAAAATATACTGCTTGAAAGTGCTTTTTTTAATCCGGAAAAAATTATAGGCAAGGCAAGAACTCATGGCCTGCATACTGATTCCTCGCATCGTTTTGAGCGTGGTGTCTCGCCTCAGTTGCAGGTGCAGGCTATTGAGCGGGCCACCCAGCTGATTCTGGAAATTACCGGCGGTGAAGTTGGACCTATTGCTGAAAAACGTTGTGATGACTATATTCCACAAGCAAAGCCTGTTTTTCTGAAAAAAGATAAGATCACTAAAGTGCTGGGTGTTGAGATAGATGACGAAACTGTGAAGGATGTCCTAAAACGTTTAGAAATGAACGTGGTAGACTGTGATAACGGTTGGCAGGTTACGGCACCTGCATTTCGTTTTGATATAGAGTATGATGTTGATTTGGTTGAGGAAATAGGGCGGATTTATGGCTATGACAACCTGCCGTTTACCTTGCCTCATGGCTCAATTGAAATGTCGGCTTGTCCGGAAGATCAGATTAATGAGTTAAAAGTAAAAGAACTCATGGTTAATCTGGGATATCAGGAAGCTATTTGTTATAGTTTTGTTGAGCCTAAAGCGCAGAATTTAATTACCCCGGACAATCCTGGCATTAAGCTAAGCAACCCGATATCTGAAGATTTATCGGTGATGCGCACCAGTTTGTGGACAGGCTTGATTGGTGCAATGGTTTATAATCAGAACCGCCAGCAAAATCGTATTCGATTATTTGAAGTCGGCTCACGTTTTGTTCCTGGAGGCGTTGCTCAAGAATCTTCGGCTCAAAGAGACAGCGCTCAAAAAGACAGGGCTCAAATAGACAGAGTTCAGGGAAAGAGTGATTTATTACAAGAAGTTATGATTGCTGGTATTATCAATGGCAGTGCATTTCCCGAACAATGGGGTGAAAAAGGACGAGCTGTTGACTTTTATGATCTAAAAGCAGATGTTGAAGCTCTTTTGAGTCTGGGTGGTGATTTATCAAGTTATCATTTTGCGGCAGAGCAAAATCCAGCGCTGCATCCAGGGCAATCTGCCAGAATTTATAAAGATAATCATCCAGTTGGCTGGATGGGTACTTTACATCCCAGTGTGGCAAAAGCCATGGATGTAAAAAGCACAAGTATACTTTTTGAACTGGAATTTAGGGCAATTGCAGCTGCAAAAGTGCCGAATTTTAAAATATTATCGAAATTCCCTGCAATTCGTCGAGATATTGCTATTATTGTAGATGACGAAATAGAATCATCTGCTATAATTAACTGTATTCGTCAGACAGCAGAGGATACACTTGCTCAAGACTCTCTTATTCAAAACAAGCCTTCTTCCAAAGAAGGGGGCAGTGAGAGTCAGGTGACAGTTGAACTGTTTGATGTATATATTGGAGATGGTGTTGATGCTGGGAAAAAGAGCCTGGCGGTTAGCCTGAGCTTACAAGAGCAATCCCGGACATTGAAAGATGACGAAATTGATACTCTTATTCAGGCAGTACTGAGCAAGTTAGAGCAACAACATGGTGCTAAACTGAGAGATTAATTTTTGGCACTCATATATACAAGATGTTATAAAAAACGAGAAAAAAGATGGCGCTGACAAAAGCCGATATGGCAGAAAGATTGTTTGATGATTTAGGCCTTAACAAACGTGAAGCAAAAGAGTTTGTTGAAGCCTTTTATGAAGAGCTGAGAATTGCTCTTGAAACGGGTGGACAGATAAAGTTATCTGGCTTTGGAAATTTTGATATCAGGGATAAAAGCGAGCGCCCTGGTCGCAATCCAAAAACCGGGGAAGAGATTCCAATCTCAGCCCGCAGAGTAGTTACTTTTAAACCTGGACAAAAACTAAAGACTCGGGTAGAAGCATATGCTGGAAGCGTCGAATAATAATGAACTTCCCGTTATTCCGGGAAAACGCTATTTTACTATTGGAGAGGTCAGTGACCTATGTGATGTAAAGCCTCACGTACTTCGCTATTGGGAACAAGAATTTCCCAAACTCAAACCTGTCAAACGTCGTGGTAATAGACGATATTACCAACGTCAGGATGTTATTATGATCCGCCAAATCCGTAGCCTGTTATATGAACATGGTTACACGATTGGTGGTGCTCGTCAGAAACTTGAAGGTGAGGAATCCAAAGAAGATGTGACTCGCAGTCACCAAATCATTTCTCAGCTAAGAACTGAATTAGAAGAAGTTTTAGACATCCTAAAAGCGTAATAATAATTTTTCTTTTATACAGAAGGGACTAATTATCAAAAAAACCGACTTTATGTCGGTTTTTTTATGCACTGGAAACTCTGAGTGATAATAAATGATTACTAAAGAAGACATTGAACAATTGTTTGAGAAAATGCGTAAAGCGGGCTGGAATATGGAACAGGAATTAGCCTGGGGATATTTTTTCAAACATGAAAGCATTGAACCACTGAAAAAAATTGCTGATGAACTGGAACGACAGGGTTATGAAGTGATTGATATCAATCAATCCTATCCTGATGAAATGTACTGGCTGCAATTAGAAAAAATTGAGCAGCATAGCATCAATACACTGGATAAAAGAAATCAGACATTTTATCAATTAGCAAAACAGAAAAACATCCACGCCTATGATGGTATGGATGTCTCTCCTATTGATATTGATTTTTAATGATTATAAGCCGGACTAGTCTTTGCAATCAGAATTAGTTACAGCCGCAACCACCTTTGTCACCGGCATCGCCTTTACCCCCGCCACAGCAGCCACCTTCTTCGTGGTGGTGATGGTGCTGGTTTTCTGCAGCAATTCCTATGTTTAATTCTTCTTCACTGGGATCACGAATGTCCTTAATAATAACAGAAAAACTCACATCCTGGCCTGCCATCGGGTGGTTATGATCCATAACAACTGTATCGGCGTGAATTTCTTTCACAACCACCATTACTGGTTCGCCATTTTCACCCTGACCCTGTAATACTAACCCTTCATAGAGATCCAGGTGGGCAAGATGTTCTTTAGGTACAGTTTGAACGGCTTCAGGATCATGCGCACCATAAGCCTCTGCTGCAGGGATTTCTAAATCAGAAGAATCACCTACATTCATCTCAGCAATACGAGTCTCTAAACCAGGCATCATCTGTCCACGACCAAACATGAAGAAAAGAGGCTCAGAATCTTCCATATTATTATCAATGATTTCATTTTCAATCGATGCACTGTATTGAATTGCAACAATTTGATCTTGTTTTATCGCCATGGGATCTCACTACCTTCAGAATAAAAGGTTATTTATAAACTATTTTATTAAATGGTGCAATTATTGTTTGAAATTTATGATAAATTGATTACTTATATTTTATAAATTTTTCATTGGAGAAGTATGTTGTCGTTTATTCACTCTTGCTATTAACTTGAGAGTACCTGATTGGCTAAGAATTCTGCGTAATTTGCTGATTATAAATGCATTGAGTATGTGATAAGATAGTTTTTTTTGTGAGGATGAATTTGTGGGAAATGCATTTCAGGATCAGTTGCTTAATGCTGGATTGGTTGATAAAAATCAGGTAAATCAGGCTAAAAATGCAAAACATAAGAAAATGAAACATCAGCGTAGTAATAATCAGGTTGTTGTTGATGACGCGAAGCAGTTGGCTGCAAAATCCATTCAGGAAAAGGCTGAACGTGATCGAGAATTAAACCGCCTGCGAGATGAAAAGGCGCAGCAAAAAGCTATTATTGCGCAAATTAAACAGTTGATTCACGTGAATAAAGTCAGTAAAGGCAATGGTGATGATCTGGCCTATAATTTTGAAGATAATAAAAACATCAAGCGGGTTTATGTTACTCAGGATATCCATGATAATATTGCCCATGGAAAATTGGCAATTGTGAAGTTTGACGGACAGTATGAAGTGGTTCCTGCTCCGGTTGCAGATAAAATAAAGCAACGCGATGAAAAGTACATTATTTTGCGTAATGAGCCCTCGCAGCAAGCTGAAGATACAGATGACTTTTATTCAGATTATGAAATTCCTGATGATTTAATGTGGTAACCAATTTATTACAACTCAGGGTACAAGTTAGCAATACCCTGAAAAACTTATATGGAAATGCACGACAATGGAACAACCTGAAACAGGCAATGTTGTGGTAAAAAGCAGAAAGATATCTGCTTTGCTGGTTATTTTTACTCTTCTTTTTACTCTCCTTTGCAGTTATTCATTAATGGCGTATTCTCCTGGGAAGGATACACCAGCAGGCTCGTCATTAAAAAAAACGGTGTGGCAAAATAAACTATTTCCCAAACCTCAGGCCATTGAAAAAGATGTGCAATTCTGGAAAAAGGTCTATACAGAGATCACTACTTCAGAAGGTTATATTCATGATAATACTGACTTGTCGATTATTTATGAAAAAATTAAAGTTCCCCAAAATCTAGGTTATAAAGCGCGTTCACGCTATACCAAAAAATATAAAAAAAAATATAAAAAGATACT
>JAPVVU010000059.1 GCA_028571885.1 Gammaproteobacteria bacterium
GCACCGTTTCCCCTCATGGGGCCTACTTTTGGAGGAACAATGATATGGACTTCTTCACCTAATTATACAAATTTAGGTGCTATTGAGTGATTTTATACACTGGTTTTAAATTGTTATTTTAAAACGCTTATGTTAAAGAATGATTGTGAGGAAATAATATGACGCTCGGTCCCGTTATGGTGGATATTGCAGGTCAGGAATTAACTGCGGATGATAAGGCTTTACTGTCAGATCCTTTAGTGGGCGGCGTCATACTTTTTAGTCGCAATTACCATTCACTGGAACAACTGGAACAACTGGTTAAGGCTATTCAGGCCATTAAGAAACCACGACTTTTGGTTGCTGTGGATCAAGAGGGTGGTCGTGTTCAGCGCTTTAAAGATGGTTTTACTATTTTGCCCGCCATGCGGCGTTTTGGCGAAATCTATGATGCCGATCATAAAATGGCATTGGAGCTAGCACAGCAGTGCGGCTGGTTAATGGCCAGTGAAATCTGTTCGACGGGTATTGATATTAGCTTTGCTCCGGTATTGGATATTGATAAAGGCATCAGTACCGTCATCGGTGACAGGGCATTTCATAGTGATCCCTTTGTGGTGGGTAAAATTGCCCAGGCTTTTATAGTGGGTATGAATGAAGCCGGTATGCTGGCGACAGGTAAACATTTTCCGGGACATGGTTCTATTGCCGCTGATTCGCATGTTGCTATGCCGGTTGATGGGCGGCCTATGCGTGAAATTGAAATGGATGATCTCAAACCATTTCAGTTTATGATTGATGCCGGTATTAATGCCCTGATGATGGCTCACGTGATTTATTCGCGAGTTGATCCCCAGCCTGCGGGCTTTTCAGGTTTCTGGATGAAAACAATTTTACGGGACAAAATGCATTTTCAGGGCGCAATTTTCAGTGATGATTTATCCATGGAAGGGGCGGTGATTGCAGGGGATTATCCACAAAGAGCTAAGATATCATTAGACACTGGCTGCGATATGATTTTGGTGTGTAATAATCGTCAAGCCGCCTGGGATGTGGTTAAAAGCCTTGAGGGCTATGATAACCCCGCGTCGAGTTTGCGTCTGGCTCATTTGCATCATAAAGACGCCATTACTCGTGACGTTCTGGTGAGTCAGCCTCGCTGGAAAGAAGCCAAGGCATTGTTAGACAAATATGTTGAGGAGCCATCATTAAATCTGCTGGATCCAACAAATTATACCCGCTAATTTTTATTTATAAATAAAGGAGGACTGCATGGAAACAGCTGAGTTTGAATTAAAACAATGGTTACTTCAGCTTGATTTTCTTCGTGGTGATGGACTCTGGGTCAGTGAAGTTTTTTTAATTATCTTAATTGCTGTGGTGTTTAACTTCATTCAAAAGCGAATACTTAAAAAACTGCATGCCAGGCTGGAAATGACAGAAAATCCATGGGATGAAGCGCTGATAGAGTCATTGGCTAAGCCAATTTCTGCCTTTGTCTGGCTGTGGGGTATTACCATTGCGGCTAATGTTATTGGTGATGCAAATAATGTCAGCATATTTAATCAAATTGTTGAACCAGTTCGACAAATTGGTGTGGTTGTTATTCTTACCTGGTTTGTGCTGCGCCTCATTGTTCGAATTGAACACAATATCATCAAAATTGGCCGTGAAAAAGAACGCGATTATGATGTTACCACCGTTCAGGCCATTACCAAGCTTATCAGAGTTTCGGTTTTTATTACCGGGGCATTAATTATGATGCAGGAACTGGGTGTTAGTGTCTCTGGCGTGCTTGCATTTGGTGGTATTGGCGGCATGGCTATTGGTTTTGCAGCCAAAGATTTGCTGTCGAACTTTTTTGGCGGTTTGATGCTCTATCTTGATCGACCGTTTGCCGTCGGCGACTGGATACGTTCTCCTGATAGAAATATTGAAGGGACTGTTGAAAATATTGGCTGGCGCTTAACGCTTATTCGTACTTTTAATAAGCGGCCGCTCTATGTGCCTAACTCAACTTTTGCCAGTATTTCAGTCGAAAATCCATCGCGCATGTCACATCGTCGAATCAAAGAAACAATTGGTGTGCGTTATGATGATGGCGGCAAGCTGAATGAGATTCTCAATGATGTGCGTGATATGCTGAATAATCACGATGAAATTGATACGTCACAAACGCTAATGGTCAATTTTAATGAATTTGCTCCTTCATCATTGGATTTTTTCATCTATACTTTTACCAAAACAACGAATTGGGTAAAATATCATAAAGTGAAGCAGGATGTTTTATTTAAAATCTTGCAAATTATTGAACAGCATGGTGCTGAGGTGGCTTTTCCAACATCAACATTGCATCTGAATGGCGAAATCAGCCAACCAGGCAATGTTCAATCAGGTGCTGTTCAACCCGCATTTTCACAAACAGAGTTTGCTCAATCCAGAGGAGGGGATAATGGCTGATAAATTATTAATAATAATGGTTAATACCGATCCAAATAATGGCGCTGAATTGGGTGCGCCATTTTTTCAGGCGACTGTTGCCGCAGCGATGGAATATGAAGTTGAAGTCATATTGACCGGGCGCTCGGGTGAATTGGCAGTACGAGGTGTAGCAGAGAAACTGTTTATAAAACCCGATAGCAAACAAACCGTTTACGATTATATCCAGGAAGCCTATGAGGCCGGAGTCAAGTTTAAGGTCTGCACACCCACACTGGATCTCTGGGGTGATGATTTAATTCCTGAAATAACAGAAACCATCGGTGGTGCTTATGTCATTTCAGAGGCAATGGATGATAACACCGTTACTTTTACCTATTAGGTAGGAGCCCATCGGGGGTGTTGTTACAATTGGAATGAAATTTTAAAATATATGTCAGAATTAAATCAATTATTTATCGAGAGCGAACAAATTCGAGAAGCAGCAGATTGTCTGTTTAACAGAACTGAAGTGGCTGCAGCAATTTCAAGACTGGCTGAAACAATTACTGAAGAATTATCGCAAAGCAATCCCATTATTGTGGGCATAATGAATGGTGCATTGATCCCCATGGGTATGTTGGTTCCTGAACTGAATTTTCCACTTCAGATCGATTATCTGCACGCGACCCGCTATCGAGATAAAACCACTGGCGGTGAAATGCAATGGCTGGCATCACCCAATATTCAGATGCAGGATAGAACGGTATTATTAGTGGATGATATTCATGATGAAGGTATTACGCTTGAGTTAATAAAAAATTACTGTCAAAAAGAAGGTGCAGCAAAAGTCTATAGTGCGGTACTTGTGAATAAAATTCATGATAGAAAAAATAACACCAGTGCTGATTTTATTGCTCTGGAAGTACCTGATCGTTATGTCTTTGGTTTTGGTATGGATTATAAAGGCATGTTAAGAAATGCCCCTGGAATCTACGCAGTAAAGGGCATGTGAATGACTGAAAAAAATAAAAAAATTGCTGTCATTGGCGGTACAGGATTAACCTCATTACAAAACCTGGAAATTATTCGCAGCGAAACTGCAATGACAGCCTATGGTGAACCATCATCACCACTGAGCTATGGCTGCCTAACAAAACACAATGCTCAATCGACAACAAGTGCTACTCACTCGCCAGAAATCATTTTTCTTGCTCGCCATGGTCATGCTCATAATATTCCGCCGCATATGGTTAATTATCGTGCTAATATACAGGCGCTTAAAGACGCAGGTGTGACTGCCATTATTGCTGTTAATGCAGTTGGCGGCATTGGTGATGATATGGCGCCCGGCAGTCTGGTTATTCCCGATCAGATCATTGACTACACCTCGAGACGCATTAATACTTTTTTTGAATCAGACCTGAATCATGTGACCCACATTGATTTTTCATACCCCTATAGTGCAGAATTAAGTCAGCTGATTCTGGATTCTGCACAGAGTGAAAATATTGATATTATTCAAGGTGGGACTTATGCTGCAACAGAGGGTCCAAGACTTGAAACCGCAGCTGAGATTCAGCGGTTAAAAAGAGATGGTTGTGATATCGTGGGTATGACCGGTATGCCTGAAGCGGCTTTAGCAAGAGAGCTGGAAATTGATTATGCGATGATCTGTGTGAATGCAAACTGGGCTGCGGGTTTAAGTGATGAATTGATCACTATGGAAGCAATAGAAAAGAATCTCGAAGGCGGGCTGGAAAAAGTACGTCAGTTAATTGCCGCTGCCCTTAATAAATTTAATTGAATATAAATTGAAAAGAAGCAATGCCATTGCGTTAAATCAGGCATTCTTAATTGCTAGCTATTGTTTAAATAACTGTTCCACCAAAAGTAGGCCCCATGAGGGGAAATAGTGAAGCTTTTTTACTTAACATCCGCATCAGAGCACGTCATTCATTATTGTGCTCGGACTGCGTCAAATCGCCCAATAATGAATGACAGGCTCTGATACTCAGTGTGCACCATTTAGGAAGAGTTATTTAGTTTATTTGCTTGCGCTATCTTCGTTTGTAGCTTCTTTGGTTACAGACAGGGGTGTCACGTAAATAAGCATACCAAAAACCGGATTGTCAATGTAATGTAGTTCACGGCTGCGCATTTTACGGTTTTGTTTGAACTGATAAACGTTGTTTATACATTGATTACTATCGGCCATATTGTTTGACGCGATATTATTCTTTTCCAGTTCAGCCTGTATTTCCTGTTTTGACATGCCGCTTTCTAATTGTTCATCTAAAGTCTTATCGCTTACACCTTCGATCTGCTTCTGTGTATATTCACATTGTGAGGCGCTGAGATCCACCAGCATATGCAGGTATCGGGAAACATATAACTTAATCTCACCATCTGGTATCAAACTGTCAGAAAACTGATTTGATATGATTCGAATAGGTAATGCCTGTCGCTTAGATAAAGAACGCTGGGTCCAGCCAAAATGAGCTAATAGCTTATAGTTAGGAGAATAGCGAAGATGAGCTGCCGAATCTGCTAATTTATAATTTTCAGCAGATAATTTAGCAATACCATTTCTCAGAGGTGAAAAATGTTTACTCTGTAAGTCATATTCTGCCAAAGCCGGAATATCATCAGTCAGGACATTTTGAGATGCATTGACAGGATTTATTGTCGAAGCATTATTTGTCAACTGATTGCTGCCGTAATGACTATTTAAACTATCATCAAAAATGCCGGGTTTGTTCCAGAACTCATCGAGTTTTCCCTGCTCATTTAAATGCCGAAATAGAATAACTTCAACAATGTAATATTGTTTTTTAACCGGTTTGTTTTGTTCATCATCTGCCTGCGTGGGCGTTGATGATTCTTCTGCCTGTAATGAAAAACTGGCGAAGAGCAGTAAAAAAAAATAAAGACTGATCTTGAGAATGATGTTCATATTTAATTAATCTCGTTTAATAAGCGATATATTATGCAAAATAGGACACTGGAAAGCTATACTATAATGAATGATTTTGTAAAAAATGTGGATAAATAAATGACGGTTCTCAAAATAGTGAAAATGGGTGATCCTGCTCTGGCAGTTAAATCTTTACCTGTAACTGATTTTAATGATGAAACGTTGCAAACCCAGATTGCTGATATGATTGATACCATGAGGCACTATCAGGGGGTTGGCCTGGCTGCACCACAGATAGGTTTATCACGTCAGATCGTTGTTCTGGAAGTTGCTCAAAATGCAAGATATCCTCAGGCGGATAGCATTGAGCTGGATGTGTTAATTAATCCCAGAATTATAGATTACTCTACACAGACAGAAGCTGGCTGGGAAGGCTGCTTGAGCCTGCCGGGCTTGAGAGGTCATGTCACACGTTCAGGCAGCATTAGCTATCAGGCATTCAATAGAACAGGCGAACCTGTAACACAGACCGTGTATGGCTTTCATGCACGTATTATCCAGCATGAGGTTGATCATTTAAACGGGGTTTTATACCCGCAAAGACTGGCTAATCTACAGGATTTTGGCTTTGAAGACAGCCTGCCAGCCTTCAGTAAGCAAACTTTGCTCTAAAGTCCTTTTTGAGCTTTAGCTATTAAAAAAGGATTGCAGGATCTGATTTGTAAATAAGGTTCTAAGATAAAAACCACGGGGGAGGGTTTGTTTTCGCCTGCCATCATGTCCAATTCCTGTGGTAACAACCGAGGCATTGGCTGCTTTGGGACGAATTTGCAGGTATTCACCCAGATGAGCGGTAATAGTTTCAACCTGACCAAGACTAATAAGCTCCATAAACTCTTCCCAGTCATTCTTTAAGTTATCCATTTCATCGTCTGAAGGTGACCAGATAAATCCTCGGCCAACTCGACGCTCGCCAACTGGAATTGCCGGATCAGCTTCGACAGGCAGCCAGAGTACACGTGACAACTTTTTGTAAACACAGGAGTTTTCCCACGTAAGACCAATATTATTAAGTAAGGGGACGGTGCAGACGTAAGTCGTTTCTTTAGCCTTATGTTGAGCGGTAAGAGGAATGGTTTTTAATTCAATGCCGATGTTTTGAAAGTCCGGCTCAGACAGGTTGCCAGCCGAGGCACCCAGATGCACCTCAAGTAATTGACCTATCCAGCCTTTATCGCGTTTAAGATCCGCAGGTACAGGCCAGTGGATTTCATTGGCAAGTTTCGACAGTCTTTGCCCGGCAAGCTCAATAACCCGAGCCTCAAGCTCACTCTCTGATTCTGGTTTGCTGAATTTTGACATGTTTACTTTAATAATAAAGAGTGAAAACAACAGTGTAAAAAGATTTTAAAAAGAGTTGAGTTAAACGGACTTAATTAATAAAAAAACAAATCCAATGACCAGCAGCAGAGGTATTAATGCCGCAACTAAATCATTACCCGATGCTTTGGGACTGTTTTTGATCATATCTTTGGCTCTTGGTAATAAATAAACCAGCATTAAAACAATTAATATTGCGGAGAAAATTTTCATCCAATCCATAATGAGTTACCTGTGAGTTAAGTGATAATGTGTAAAAAGAGAATGGGATATGAACAAAAGCGAAGAAGAAGTTGTAGATGATGGATAATAAAAAATAAGCCCCTCATTATATAAAGCAGTGAGGGGATTATTTCATAAAACTGACAAATTAATCGTCAGACATAATACCTAATAACATCAGAAGATTAACAAAGATATTATATAAGCTTAAATACAAACCAACCGTTGCCATAATGTAGTTTCTTTCGCCGCCATTTATGATTCTGCTTGTATCATGCAGGATGAAACCACTCATGATCAGGATAATCACTGCAGAAATTGCCAGAGATAAGGCCGGGATTGCCATGAAGATATTAGCCAGTGAAGCAATTAGCACCAGTACTATACCAGCAACAAGCATTCCACCCATAAAACTGAAGTCACGTTTAGATGTTAGAGCATAACCAGACAATGCCAGGAAAATAACGCCGGTTCCACCTAAAGAAGTCATAATTAACTGACTGCCATTGGACATTTGCAGGTAGTTGTTTAGTATAGGTCCAAGGCCTAAACCCAGTAAACCAGTGATGGCAAAAACGACGCCAATACCCGCTGCGCTATTCGCTGTGCGTGGCAAGACTAGCCAGATAAGTCCTAAGGCACCAAAAGTGGCGACTAAAGGCATAAAGCCCGGCATTTCCATTTGCATGGAGATATATGCTGTCAACGCACTAAAAAGTAACGTCACAGAAAGTAAAGCATAAGTATTTTTAAGTACTTTATTAACTTCTAGAACAGCTGATTGCGATTGTGCAAGCTCTACTGGTCGGTTCATTGTTGACATTGTTGATTAGCCTCCGGGCCTTTTTTTAGTAAATTTGGTAATACAAAAGTATTACGATAAAACAATTTAAGCAATTATGACTTAATATGCTATCTATGACAGTATAAATCAAGGAAAATTCATTTTTTTTACATTTGGGCTAGCATTAGGCGAAAAGGTTGTTTATAATCGCCTCACTTTTCGACGGTGGGCTGGCTGAGCGGCTGAAAGCACTGGTCTTGAAAACCAGCAAGGTGTTAAAACCTTCGGGGGTTCAAATCCCTCGCCCATCGCCAATTCTAAAAGTTACTATATCTAAAAGTAACTATTTCTAAAAGTAACCACGGTTCCACTCCTGGAATAAGCTCTCTCAAAATATTCGTATTTCTAAGGCTCTATTTTTAAAGTTTATGCCTGAAAAAAGCAAATCAATATAAAACCATTAATATATATTAATATTAGGGCTTTCACTGTAGCATCTTCTCTCCAAACAAGTTAAAATTTCCTCGATTATCAGGGTGTATTTTTATTGTTTTGGGTGTTTTTTTAACCAATACTTTAAAAAATTAAATTCCAGTCTATACTTACAGGAATAAAGTGGCAGGCGACACAAATAATAAAGCCTGGAGGGGTTATAGTGATAAAAGTTTTGCTCGTTGATGACCATGAACTGGTTAGGACAGGGATAAGACGTTTGATTGATGACATCAATGGCCTTGAAGTGGTTGGTGAAGTTGAAACAGGGGAAGCAGCCATTGACTTTGCCCACAATGAACACGTTGATGTGGTGTTAATGGATCTCAACATGCCCGGCATTGGCGGCATGGAAGCGACCCGTCGATTGATTGCGAAAGATAAACATCTGAAGATTATTGTTGTGACGGTTCATGATAGCGAACCATTCCCGCAGCAACTCTTCAAAGCAGGTGCCATGGGGTATTTGACCAAAGGTTGTAATATCGAAGAAATTGTTCATGCAATTAAAGAAGTTTTTTATGGCAGACGCTATGTCAGCGTTGATATTGCTCAAAAAATGGCAATGAATATCCAGCCTGATGATGAAAATCCTTTCGATAAACTGTCCCAACGGGAAATGCAGGTCATGATGATGAGTATGCAGGGCATGAAAGGACAAAAAATTTCAGAGCAGCTCAATCTGAGTCCAAAAACCATCAGTACCTATCGATACCGCCTGTTTGACAAGCTCAGAGTTTCTAATGATGTTGAATTAACACGCCTTGCGATGCAATATGGCCTGATTGATGACACCATTTAAAGACATCACTGATATAATATATAAAACTTTTTAAAGCCTTTTTAAACAATCGTTAATGTGTGATAAAGCAACTGAATCCCCAAATGAACAATCCTCAGAAAAGCTTTCTTTAGAGAAAGCTTCTTCTAAAAAAAAACAATTCCCTTCGCTGCAATTCGAGCTTGAAGCTTTTTTAACGGATCTCACCACAAGACCGGGTGTTTATCGCATGATAGATGCCAATGACATCGTAATTTATATCGGCAAAGCCAAAAACCTTAAAAATAGAGTCAGCAGCTATTTTAGAAAATCAGGACAAACCCCGAAAACCACCGTAATGGTGAGTCAGATTGCTAAAATTGAAATCGTTATCACTCATACAGAAAGTGAAGCGCTGTTACTTGAAAATAATCTGATAAAAACACTCAAACCACGTTATAACATCTTACTGCGTGATGATAAATCATACCCCTATATCTTTTTATCGGATAAAGACAATTTTCCGCGTTTAGCCTTTCATCGTGGCGCCCGCAATAAAAAAGGCCGTTACTTTGGCCCTTATCCCAACGGACATTCAGTAAAAAGCAGTTTAAATCTCCTGCAAAAATTATTTCCGGTACGCCAATGTGAAGACAGCTTCTATAAAAACCGCTCAAGAGCCTGTCTGCAGTATCAGATTAAACGTTGTAAAGCACCCTGTGTCGATCTGGTCTCAAAAGAAGAATATGCCGAAGATGTGCGACATACGGTGTTATTCCTGGAAGGCAAGAGTAATCAGGTGATTGATGAGTTAGTTGCAGGTATGGAAAAGGCAGCCCAAAATTTAGAGTATGAAAAGGCCGCCACTTATCGCGATCAAATTGCCGGTTTAAGACGCTTACAGGAAAAACAATATGTCAGCAATGAGAAGGGCGATCTGGATATCATTGCCATAGAATACCAGCAGGGGGTTGCCTGTATTCAATTGTTTTTTGTGCGTGACGGGCTGAATCTGGGGAATAAAAGCTTTTTTCCTAAAAATGCCCAGCATCAGAGTATCTCAGAACTATTGTCCGCATTTATTGCGCAATTTTATATCAGTGCTTCCCGGTCGGATCGCTTCGTCCCTGCGACAATACTGGTCAGCCATCCCTTTGATGATCGGCAAATCATAGAAAGCATCCTGCATGAGCAGTCCGGGCATAAAGTTGAAATTAGAGATAAAGTAAGAGGTGAGCGGGCCAGATGGCTGCAAATGGCTCAAACCAATGCACAGACAGCATTAATGAGTCGTCTGTCCAATCGAGCCAGTGTGGTAAAACGCTTTGAAGATCTGCAGGATGTGTTGAAAATGGATAGTATGCCTGAGCGTCTGGAGTGTTTTGATATCAGTCATAGTTCTGGGGAAGCGACCGTTGCCTCCTGTGTTGTGTTTGACCAGTCAGGTCCTTTAAAAAGTGCCTATCGACGCTTTAATATTGATAATATCACCCCCGGGGATGATTATGCCGCCATGCATCAGGCATTAACTCGTCGTTATCTTCGCTTCTCGAAAGTGGGCAGCCAGAAAGGGGAGAGTAAAAAAGGCGATTATAAACTGCCTGATCTGCTGGTTATCGATGGCGGTAAAGGCCAGGTAAAACAGGCCAGGGAAGTGATGCAGGCACTACAGATCAGTTCAGTTAAAATCATTGGTATTACCAAAGGTGAAGGGCGAAAAGCAGAACTTGATACATTACTCTTGTCTGAGACAAATGAGAAAGTTATACTGCCATCCAACTCCAAGGCGATGCACCTGATCCAGCATATTCGAGATGAAGCGCATCGTTTTGCTATTACTGGCCATAAAAACCGACGTGCAAAGACAAGAAAAACGTCTCAGCTGGAGAAAATCAGCGGGCTTGGACCAAAACGCAGACAACAACTTTTGAAGCAATTTGGTGGTTTACAGGAAGTTACTCGTGCAGGCGTTGAAGATTTAGCTAAAATAAGTGGTATCAGCAAGTTACTGGCACAAAAAATATATGACCATTTTCATCATTAACTTGTTATCGCTTTCTCCTTTTTTTATATAAAAGTAAAGTAAAACCCTTATGCTATATACAATACCTAACTTACTGACATCCTTTAGAATTCTTCTGGTTCCAGTCTTCGTTTTATTTTTTTACCTGCCGGTGTCCTGGGCCAATCAGGCAGCCGCAATTATATTTATGGTTGCCGCCATCACAGACTGGTTTGACGGCTATCTGGCCAGACGACTCAATCAGACGTCTGCATTTGGTGCATTTTTAGATCCTGTTGCTGACAAAGTCATGGTGGCAGTGGCATTGGTTTTACTGGTTGACAGAAACCCCACCGATTATCCCAGTATCTTTATGACCATAGCCGCAGTGATTATTATCGGACGTGAAATTACCATTTCAGCATTACGAGAATGGATGGCAGAAGTCGGTTCAAGAAATAGTGTCGCTGTCTCAATTATAGGAAAAATAAAAACAACAGCCCAGATGACAGCACTCATCTGGCTGCTCTATGCTCAGCCGCTTTTAGGCGTTCCGCTTGTCGAAATAGGCTTTGTATTGCTTTATGTTGCCGTTTTTTTGACCCTCTGGTCAATGATAGACTACATTTCAGCGGCACTGCCATCGCTCAAGGAATGATAGCTATTAACACCGGATAAATAAGCCCATTTATTGTAACTATTTATTTAAAAAGCGTTGACATACACTTCATAAACGTTAAAATACACGCCATCAAATCAAAGCGGGAATAGCTCAGCTGGTAGAGCACGACCTTGCCAAGGTCGGGGTCGCGAGTTCGAATCTCGTTTCCCGCTCCAATTTGACTTTGTACTATTGAATGCTTTTATCTACCTAAGCTTTTTATA
>JAPVVU010000060.1 GCA_028571885.1 Gammaproteobacteria bacterium
GCAGAACAACTCGGTGTGTTAGCCGAAGATTCTCTGATGCTGGGTGATTCAATCAGTGATGTAAAAGCGGCACGTGCGGCCGGTTTTCAAATTATCTGTATGAGTTATGGCTATAACCATGGCGTGGATATTCGAGAGTCGAATCCTGATGTGGTCATTGACTCTATGGTTGAACTGAAAGACTTATTATAGATAATCCTTTATAGATAAAACTTTTAGTATCTATTCAGCGTGTATTTATTAATTACCTGTGTTAAGCCTATGGTTGCTTATTTTTATAACTTTGAGAACTCACTTCGTTCAGACAATCAAAGTCAGAAAAATAAGCAACCACAGGCTTTTTGTAAATAATAGGCTGAATAGTTACAACTTTTATAGACTAACCTTATATAGAAAAAGATATGCAATTACTCAATAAAAAACAAATGAAAGAACGATGGTTGGGCTGTTAGCACACTAGTTAAAGCAGTTTCTGTATTTTTGTGAACTGACTCCTGTCTCAGGCATGGTTGTCAGTCCGTTGCAAAAACAAATTTATTTGTTATTTTTTGAGTGATTATTATGTCTATTGTTACTAAAGAACAGTTTATTAAACTTGCTGGAGAAGGTTATAACCGAATTCCAGTTGTCCATGAAATTCTTGCCGATTTAGATACACCTCTGAGTGCCTATCTGAAACTTGCTGCAGGTCCCTATTCGTATTTACTGGAATCAGTCCATGGCGGCGAAAAATGGGGCCGCTATTCTATTATTGGTTTACCCTGCAAAACTATTATCACTGTTGATAATAGTCAGATCAAAATTACTCATGATGGTCAGGTCATTGAAGAGCTGACACACTCTGATCCGCTGGGCTGGATAGAAGAGTATCAGCAGCAATATAATATTCCAGAACACCTTTCTGAACAGTCAAATCTGCCTCGCTTCACTGGTGGGCTGGTGGGTTATTTTGGTTATGAAACGATTGGTTATATTGAACCAAGATTAAAAAATACCGGTAAAGATGATCCCCTGGGTACTCCTGATATTTTGTTGATGGTATCAGAAGAAGTATTGGTTTTTGATAATCTCAGCGGCAAATTGTATCTCATTGTTCATGCTCATTTAGATCAGTTACAGCAATCTGATGCCGAGTCAGAATGGGAAAAAGCCACTCAACGCCTGAATGAACTGGCCAATCGTTTACGTCAGTCTGATACGGCCTATAAAGTACACTCCAAAGTCACCAAAGTGAAAGAATCTGATTTTGTTTCCGGTTTTACTGAAGATGGTTTTAAAAAAGCCGTGGCGCGAATTAAGGATTATATCGTTGAAGGTGATGCCATGCAGGTTGTGATTTCACAACGTATGTCCATACCATTTAATGCGCCTCCGCTGGATCTATACCGGGCATTACGTAGTCTGAATCCATCACCTTATATGTATTTTCTGGATCTGGATGATTTTCATATTGTCGGTTCATCACCAGAAATTCTTACCCGGGTTGAAGATGGAAAAATTACCGTGCGTCCCATTGCTGGAACGAGACCAAGAGGGCAAACGGAAGAGGAAGATAAACAACTGGAGCAGGATTTATTATCTGATCCTAAAGAGCTGGCTGAACATCTGATGCTGATTGATTTAGGACGTAATGATGCAGGGCGTGTTTCTGAAATCGGTACGGTGAAATTAACCGATAAAATGATTATTGAGCGCTATTCTCATGTGATGCACATAGTGTCAAACGTTGAAGGTGAACTGAATAAGACAATGACGACAATGGATGCATTGAAAGCAACATTTCCTGCCGGCACTGTGAGCGGAGCACCAAAAATTCGTGCCATGGAAATTATTAATGAACTGGAACCGGTTAAGCGAGGTATATACTCGGGTGCCGTGGGTTATATTTCATGGTCTGGCAATATGGATACTGCGATTGCAATTCGTACTGCGGTTATCAAAGATAAACAATTACATATACAGGCCGGTGCAGGAATTGTTGCTGATTCTGTACCGCAAAACGAATGGGATGAAACAATGAATAAAGGCCGTGGAGTCTTCCGGGCTGTTGCCATGGCTGAATGCGGACTGGATTCAAACGCTAATGGTCAGTGTACTCAGGAGAAATAATATGTTGATTATGATCGATAACTATGACTCCTTTACTTATAACCTGGTGCAATATCTGGGTGAGTTAAAAGCGGATGTCAGAGTCTTTCGCAATGATGAAATCACGGTGGCAGAAATTGAAAAAATGGCACCGGATCATTTAATGATTTCTCCCGGTCCCTGTACACCCAATGAAGCGGGTATTTCCATTGAAGTCATTAAACACTTCTCGGGTAAAGTGCCGATACTGGGTGTTTGTCTCGGACATCAAAGTATTGGTCAGGCATTTGGTGGTAAGATTGTTCATGCCAGAGAAATTATGCATGGAAAAACATCGATGATGCATCATAATAACAAGGGCGTGTTTCATTCCCTGGAGTCACCCTTTGAGGCAACCCGTTATCATTCACTGGTGATTGATAAAGAAACACTTCCGGACTGTCTGGAAATTACTGCCTGGACAGAAGATGAGCAGGGTAATATGGATGAGATTATGGGGATTAGACATAAAGAGCTGGCTATCGAAGGGGTGCAGTTTCATCCTGAATCTATTCTGAGCCAGCATGGTCATAAAATGTTACAGACCTTCTTAGAAACTTAAGAGTGGAAATATAGAGTCATAGCCAAATATAAAATAAGAGCTGAGGATAAAAAATGGATATTAAAACAGCCATTGCACAAGCGGTCGAAAATCAGAATATTAATATTCTTGATATGGAAAATGTGATGCGTCAAATTATGACAGGTGAAACAACACCCGCACAAATTGCCGCATTATTGGTTGCTTTGCGGATGAAGGGTGAAACGGTTGATGAGTTAACTGCTTCTGCCAGCGTAATGCGTGAGCTTGTCAATCCAGTTAAAGTGGAAGGTCAGCATATCATTGATATCGTCGGTACGGGCGGTGATGGCCTGCATACTTTCAATGTCTCCACAACATCCTGTTTTGTTGCCGCCGCCGCGGGTGCAATAGTTGCTAAACATGGTAATCGTTCTGTGAGCAGTACCTCAGGCAGTGCTGATATTCTTGAAGCGGCAGGTATTAACCTTAATATCAGCTCTCATCAGGTGGAATTGTGTATTAAAGAACTGGGCATTGGTTTTATGTTTGCACCAATGCACCATAGTGCAATGAAGCATGCTATCGGGCCGCGCAAAGAAATGGGCATCAGAACGATGTTTAATTTATTGGGGCCATTAACGAATCCTGCTGGTGCGCCCAACCAATTACTTGGGGTCTTTGATAAGCATTGGGTTGAGCCATTGGCAAAGGTGCTTAAAAATCTGGGCAGTGATCATGTTATGGTGGTACATTCTGCTGATGGCATGGATGAAATCAGTATGGCCGATGAAACATTTGTCTGTGAGTTAAAGCAGGGTGAATTGACTCAATATACTATTACACCTGAACAATTTGGTTTGACACGAGGTCGAATTGAAGATATTACGGTTAATAGTGCACAAGAATCTCTGGCAATGGTGCAAAGTGTACTGGCAGATAAGCCGGGTGCGGCCAGAGATATTGTCACCCTTAATTCTGGTGCAGCAATTTATTGTGCCGGCTTGAGTGATACCCTTGAAGATGGGATTGAAAAAGCACGTCAGGCCATTTCATCAGGTGCAGCCAAAGAAAAAATGGCAAAACTGGCCAGCTATACTCAATCATTTGCCAGCTAATTACCCCAGGATAATTTTTATAAATGATTATTTGAGAATTTCCAACTAACAAAAAACGTAACTATTCAGCGTGTATTTTTAAATCACGTTTGTTAAGCCTATGGTTACTTATTTTTCTGACTTTGCTTTTTGTTATGAAAAGCAGCTGCGCTCAAACAATCAAAATCAGAAAAATAAGCAATCACAGGCTTTTTGTAAATAATACACTGAATAATTACAAAAAATTAACACCATTTTTTTGGCTAAAGGCTTATGAATAAACCAAATCCACCTGACATTTTAGTAAAAATTTTAAACCGTAAACGTGAAGAAATTGATGCTTTATGTTCGGTGAAACCTCTGCAATCTGTTATCGATGCGCTTGATGGCATTGGAGATGTTCGTGGTTTTGTAACAGCCA
This sequence comes from Gammaproteobacteria bacterium, assembly GCA_028571885.1. GTDB lineage: Bacteria > Pseudomonadota > Gammaproteobacteria > GRL18 > GRL18 > GRL18. The sequence continues at coordinate 4,166 of JAPVVU010000060.1, forward strand.
TTGAGAATAAAATTAACTCTGGTCAGTCTGCGGTGATTGCAGAAATTAAAAAAGCATCGCCGAGTAAGGGACTTATACGAGAAAATTTCATCCCCTCAGAAATTGCTCAATCCTATGAAAAAGGGGGCGCAGCCTGTCTGTCTGTATTGACTGATATTGATTTTTTTCAGGGTAGTAATGCTTATCTCCAACAGGCACGAAATGCCTGTCAATTACCTGTTTTACGTAAAGACTTTGTCATTGATCCTTATCAGATTTATGAAGCACGCTTAATTGGTGCGGATGCTATTTTATTAATTGTGGCTTGCTTGAGCGATATTCAATTAAGTGAGTTTACTGCTTTGGCTCATGAGCTCAAGTTAGATGTTCTGGTTGAAGTGCATGATTTAGAAGAATTAGAGCGGGCACTGAAACTACCCACTCGATTGATGGGTATTAATAACCGCAATTTAAGAACATTTGAAACCACATTAAACACCACCATTGAATTACTCGATAAAATACCTGATGATCGAATTGTGGTGACAGAAAGTGCGATTCATCAAGCTGACGATGTTGCTTTGATGAAAAAACATCAAGTGAATGCCTTTCTGGTCGGCGAGTCATTTATGCGAGCAGAACAGCCGGGTGAAAAGCTGGCTGAGTTATTTTTTTAAGATCGAAACAGCATGCCTTTTCAAAAAATATCTGACTGGCTGGAGTATGATAAAAATCATCTCTGGCATCCTTATACCAGTATGACCGATCCTTTACCAACGTATCCAGTTGAGTCTGCTCATGGTGTCAGACTCAAATTGGCCGATGGTCGCGAATTGATTGATGGCATGTCATCCTGGTGGGCAGCTATTCATGGTTATAACCATCCCGTGTTGAATGCTGCGCTTGAGCAGCAGATTCAATCCATGTCACATGTTATGTTTGGTGGTCTTACCCATCTCCCGGCAGTGACTCTGGCTGAGAAACTGGTTAATCTCACTGCGAAACCATTACAGCATGTCTTTCTTGCAGACTCAGGCTCTGTTGCCGTTGAAGTTGCTATAAAAATGGCGATTCAGTATTGGTATGCTCAGGGAAAAACAAAAAAACAAAAATTATTGACGGTGCGCGGTGGTTATCATGGTGATACCCTGGGTGGAATGTCTGTGTGTGATCCTGTTAATGGCATGCATACAATGTTTCAGGGTGTTTTGCCCAGGCACTTTTTTGTGCCGCAGCCAATTTGCTCAGATGATGGTGAAAATAATATTGAAGCCATGGAAAAACAATTACAGCAGCATCAATCTGAAATTGCAGCGGTTATCATAGAACCTCTTGTTCAGGGGGCTGGCGGCATGCATTTTTATTGCCGTGAATATTTACAGCAGCTCAGAGTGCTTTGTGATAAATATGATGTGTTACTTATTTTAGATGAAATTGCTACAGGCTTTGGTCGAACAGGTACGCTCTTTGCCTATGAACAAGCTGATATCGTACCTGATATTCTTTGTCTGGGTAAAGCATTGACCGGTGGTTATTTAACTCTGGCTGCAACCATGACGACGGCAAAAGTCGTGCAGGGGATCAGTGCAGATGGTTCAGGTGTATTAATGCATGGTCCAACCTTTATGGCCAATCCCCTGGCCTGTCAGGTTGCGAATGCCAGTATTGATTTATTATTATCATCGCCCTGGAAAGCAGCAATTGAACAAATAGAAAAGCAATTACAGGAAGAGTTATCTATTTGTCAGGAATTGACTATTGTCAGAGATGTTCGAGTAAAAGGCGCGATAGGCGTTGTTGAACTCAAAGAGGCTGTGGATATGAAAACAATGCAGGCTGATTTTGTGGCACAGGGTGTCTGGATCCGGCCATTCAACAAACTGGTCTATATCATGCCGCCCTATATTATTAAGCAAGGCGAATTAACAAAACTAACCCAGGCAATTTATAAGATACTAAAACGCTTAACGCTTAACGCTAATTAAAGACTTCGGCTTTTTTTATGGTATTAACAGGTAAATGATAACTGATATTACCGGAGCGTAAACGCGAGACTACTTCATAAATTCTTGGATTATCGGTTTTTAAAGTACCTTTAAACTGCTTATTCTTATGGGTCATAATCTTAACTCTAAAACCATTAAAATTTTTCAAATTAGCAACAGAAACGGGACGATATTTTTTAATAATAATAGCGCGTTTTTTCTTAATCTGATCAGGGGTTTCTAGTTCAACTTCAGTATCAGTTGCCGTTTTGACCAGTTTTTCTTTATCTATATTAATTGAAATTTCATTGATGCGTTCACCATTTACAAATAATTTTAGATGAACAAATTGAATAATATCATTTGGCTCAAAAGATATTATTTCTTCTGTGCCGGTGAGTTTGCTTAAGTCTGCTTCTAAAGTTATAGAGCCCGAAGTTTCAAGCACAGTTTTATAGGCATTCAGCAGGCCGTCTTCTGGCTCAACGCCGTAGGAGAGTAAATACTCCTCTACCTGAAGGGTATGCTCATTGATATAGTCTTTAACTTTATGTTTTCCCTGATTGGCGCAGAATCGATTTTTTCTTTCGATATAGGAATCATCTATAATTTCAAGTGTTATGCTCCCGGGCTGAGCTGTTTTATTGGTTAATGAGTTTAAATCAGTGACACCACGAAGATCACCTGAAAAGTTAAAGTGAGTAATATCGCGGATATTGTTTTTCAAATTGTAATGGAGTGTTTTTTTGCGGGCATTAAATTGGTAACTTAGAAAAATATCGCTGGTGATGTTGTCATAACCCATTTGATCTAATTCCTGGCTGCCAATGCGATAAATATCACCACAGGCTAAGGTGGAAAAAATTTCCAGCTGAGTGGGTTCCATATCGGGGTTATCAAATATTTTCATCAGGTTGCCATTTAAATCTAATGAAGCTCCCTTAATGATTAGATTTAAAGACTCGGGTAGTTCCTTTTTTTGCAGCTGACTATCAAGACTCAATAATGTTAAGAGATCAGACGCCATGAATTGGACAGACTCAATGTAAATACTATCATCAACGCCAGGTAGATAGACTTTTACACCCGTTACTGTGGCGCTGCCAGCCAATGATGTTTTTATTTCTTTATAAGAAATCTGAGCGAGAGGTTTTGCCTGAATGACCAGATTGTCCACAAACTGCTGGGTGAAATACCATACACTGCCTTGAAGCACAGCAAAAAATGTAATACTTAAAGCAAACAGAGCTATGACGACTTTTTTCATTTATATCCCTAAAATAATAAAAAGGCCTAAAACCAGGAAGGTTTGTTTTCTGGTGTTTCTAATAAGGCCTGAATATTTGCCTCAATGATATGATAGCCAATATTACCATAGAGTTTTTGTCTGCCTTCATTGAGAACAAAGGTGGGGCTGCCCTCAATTAATTTTTGTTTATCATCGCTTGTGCAGGAAGCCAGTGCCGCCATGGCTTCACCATTTGTAAGCAATGTTTCAATCGGACTCAATGGAATATTCAACTGTTCTGCAATAGACATCAATTTGCTATTTTGTGAGACATCCTGAGCATCACGAAAATAGCCAAGGCGTATCTGCCAGTCAACTTGTTCAAGCAGCGTGTTTTGAGCATCATCTGATTTTATTTCGCCACGTTGTTCCAGAAGATCAACGGCTTTCAAAAATTGATGGCAGGATGCAGAAGAACAGGGCAGATTTTTTAAACCTATTTCAGGATGAATTTCAACGTATGGAAACATGCCGTGGAGTTTATGCATCATTTTATTGTATCCCTGCAGACCGCCTTTGTCGGCCCAGTTTTTTTCCAGCATGGCATGCATATCAACAAATAAGGGAGTGTAACGGTAATCGATGGCAATTTGATCACCAAATTGCTTTTTCATTTCATCAATTTTAATCTTAGCAGAATATCCCCAGATACAAAGGACATCAGAGTAGTAAGTAATGGCAAGACTCATTTATTTTCCCTAAACAGTATTTCTATACAATCTTAATCATTAAAAAAGGTTTATTGATGCAAGCAATCAACGTGTGCCGAAGATAACAATTGTTTTACCTTTTACATAAATTAAATTCTGTTCTTCAAGAATTTTTAAAACTCTGCCGGCCATTTCGCGAGAACAGCCGACAATTTTTCCTAATTCCTGACGGGTAATTTTGATTTGCATGCCATCAGGATGGGTCATGGCATCAGGCTGTTTAGCAAGTTCTAATAAGGTCCCGGCAATACGGCCAGTCACGTCCAGAAAAGCCAGATCACCCACTTTACGACTTGTTTTTCGCAGTCGATTGGCTATCTGGGTTGATATTTCAAAGAGAACATCAGGGATAGCCTGGCGTAATCCGTTAAATTTGGCATAGCTGATTTCAGCAATTTCACAATCAGATCTCGCTTTAACCCAGGCACTACGATTGGATGGCTGGGAAAATAATCCCATTTCACCGAAAAAATCCCCGTCATTCAAATAGTCGAGTACGATCTCATGATCATCTTTATCTTCTAATAGAACGGAGACTGAGCCTTTAACGATATAATATAAAGTGTCGCATTCAGTGCCAGCATGAATGATTGTTTTCTTGCTGGGGTACTTGCGTTTGTGGCAATGAGTAAGGAATTCAGTAATTGCTGGGTTTTCTTCTTTTAAATTTATTATTGACATACTAATCTGCTTAAATTTTATTATGGTGTGGATATTTCATTATTTAGCTCTATTCATAAAATAATTTACGTTATCAATTTCTGTATTCAATTTTTGTGTAAGCTACAAAAAAAAGGGGTTGCACCTTAATTCACAATCTAAAGAATGCTTATACCCTTATTACTACTAGAATAGCATGAAAAAAGAAAAGTGCGATAATTTTAATAAAAATCTTCAGGTGATTTCACATTTACTAGCCTATTAAAGTAGATATTTTACTTGAACTCATGAAATAATATGAAATTGAAAAGCATAGAATCTGAAAGTTTTGTTTTTTTTGATTTTTTTAATCTATGTACAGGGGTTTAACACTGCAAGGTTGAAGCAATGAAAGTAAAAATCAAATGGGTTGAAGACATGATGTTTATGGGGCAATCTGGTAGCGGGCATGCTGTAGTTATGGATGGTCCTCCTGCTCTGGGTGGTAAAAACATGGGTATTCGACCCATGGAAATGATGTTGATGGGACTGGGTGGATGCACTGCATTTGATGTTATGCTGATCCTTAAGCGTTCTCGCCAGGAAGTCACTGACTGCGTGGCAGAATTAAGTGCAGAAAGAGCAGAAACCGACCCTAAGGTTTTCACCAAAATTCATATTCATTTTGTTGTGACAGGTAAAAATTTGAAGGAAAAAATGGTGCAAAGAGCTGTTGAATTGTCAGCAACAAAATATTGTTCTGCTTCAATTATGTTGGCACAGACAGTAGAAATTACCCATGATTATGAGTTGCTTGAGGGGTGAATAGTGATCAGCGTTAAGCGTTCAGAAAAGATCAAAGATAATCTTTATTCTTCAGCTCTTTTGACTTTAGCTTTTTCTGAACGCTGAACGCTGAACGCTTATGTAAATATCGAACCGGTGTTTTTTCATGTTCATGGAAAGTGATGGCTTTTGATCGTCGAGATAGGGGGCTTTAATGGGGCGTTTCACAACGACTCTATTTTTTGCCAATTTCTGGCAAACACTTAATAATTCATTACTGTCATTATCGTCACCGATGAGGCTTTGAAATGCCAGCATTTCTTTTTTTACCAGGGCTGATTTTTTTCTATGGGGGAACATAGGATCCAGGTAGATGACATCAGGTATTCTGTTGAGATGAAAAGAGTTTAACTGGAGAGAGTTGTTGTGATAAGTCGAATTATTGATAGCAATAGCATTGCCAGTTGCAAGTGAACATCCGCCTTCAGCAGGCCTTAAGTTGCGTGCATCACCAAAAATAAAACTCATGCGTTTTATGATGTCTGATATTGTTTTATCAGTTGACGCTCTATGCAAAGCATCGGTTAATAAGGCTGCAGAAATGGCAGAACGCTCCATTAATATGACTTCTGCTCCCAGAGACGCAAAGACAAAAGCATCTTTGCCCATACCTGCCGTTGCATCCAGAATGAGTGGCGATGAATTCTTGTTCAAACCAACGGCTTTAGCCATTGTCTGACCTTTACCCCCGCCAAAAAGTCTTCGGTGAGCAATTTGACCAGAAGAGAAGTCGATATAAATAGGGCCTGGCGAGTGTTTGTCTGTTTGCAGTAACTGCAGGTGTTGGGGAGTCAGTTGTAGAAAAAATTGACCTTTGGGAGTATCTGAAAAATAAAAGCCCCATTGTTTGGCAATAAACTGTGCCTGTTCTGTCAGGCTTTTATTGGAAGCAGTAATGGTTATCATTCGAAGATGTCATGTTTTTTATCTTTGGGCAAAAAAAAACTGTAACAGGGTTTCCCTGTTACAGTTTTTCAATTTCTAAGCTCTAGAATAAGGGCTAGAAATTGTGTACGCGCTTTTAACTAATTGCTTAGTTGCTTGTATCCACATCGATTACAACACGACGGTTATCAGCGCGACCTTCTTTAGTTGAGTTATCAGCAACAGGATCACTCTCGCCTTTGCCTTCTGAAACTAAGGTTGCTTCAACACCGATAGATTTTAAATAAGTAGCAACTGCTTCAGCACGTCTCAAAGAAAGACCGTCATTGTATGCTGCAGGACCAGTGCTGTCAGTATGACCAGTGACTAAAACAGTCTCTGTTCTATTACAACCTTCTGGGACTTCTGCACGGATGAAATCTCTCGCTGCTGCCAGTTTTTCTTTGTCTAGTTCACTGACCGTAGTGCTGTCAAATTTAAAGTGAAGATTTTTAAGAACGATGACATCAGGACATGCAGGTGGGTTTTCAGTCATGACGACTTCTTTAACACCATCAGTGACGATAACTTCAGCAACACCCATTTTCTTTTCGTAACCACATTCTTCCAGTTTTACATCAGTATCTGCAAAACGATCGCGCCAGCATTCGCCATAACTGTTTTTCCATACTTCACCATAAGGATTGGTGACATAATCTTCAACAAAACCATCACCTTCAGCAGTGGCTGAGGCTGATATAATACCCATTGCTAAACCAATAGCTGACATAGTAAGTAGCTTTTTCATAGACATAACGATCCCTTTTTTTTTAAAAATAATTTATCTTGTCCTAGGATAGCTTGCACTATAAGATGTTGCAAGGAAAATTTTAGGATTTTTGGAAAATAGTAGAATATTAATGCTTAATTATATCGTTTTTTTTTCAATTATAGGGTTAATCTGGTACTGGTGGAATTCTGTGAGTGCTTATGAGGTGGCTTATAAGCAGGCAAAATCGGCTTGCGTCAGGCTGGAACTGCAATTTCTGGATGATACCCTGGATATCATCAAGTTACGTTTATGTCGACATCCCCATGGATATATGCAATTTTGTCGGATCTATGAATTTGAATTTTCCAGTGATGGTGATAGTCGCTATAAAGGATATGTTAAGTTGAGCGGACTAAAATTTGAAAGTATCGATATGGATGCATACAAAATAGAGTCCTCAACTTAAACATAGAGTCCTCAACTTAAACATAGAGTCCTCAACTTAAACATAGAGTCCTCAACTTAAACTATCAATTCAGGGATAAATTTGCAAA
>JAPVVU010000061.1 GCA_028571885.1 Gammaproteobacteria bacterium
AATCAATTATAAATTCGGTACCCTTGCCAGGTTCACTGTGGCATTGTATTTTACCGCCCAGTTTCTGGGTCACCAGATTATAAACGATATGCATACCCAGACCCGTGCCACCCTGATGTCGATTAGTACTGAAAAAGGGCTCAAAGACTTTCTTCAGATTTTTTGCTGGAATACCCTTGCCGTTATCAGCATAACAAATCTGAACATGCTGCTCATCAGAAAATTTTGCGCTAATTGCAACCTGACCCTCGGTTGATGAGTCAAAAGCATGAATCAGTGAATTCATCAGCAGATTAGTAATAATTTGATATAAAACACCGGGTGTATTGTAGATTTCCATCTCATCAGGTACATCCAGAATAAATTTTACAGCGGAGTTCTTTAACTTTGGATGCAGACTTTGTAAAATCTCTTCCATATACTGTTTTATGTTGAAACTGCGCCTTTCATCAGTGCTTTGGTCAACAGCCACCTGTTTAAAACTCTGGATAAGGCTCGCTGCCCGCTGCAGATTGGCAAGAATCATCCCAGATGACTCGACACAGATGCTCATTAAGTTTTCAAAATCAGTACGGGTCAGAGCTTCATCATTAAACAGCTTATTGTATTTCTCAACTTCTACCTGTAAATAAGAAGCCGCCGTCACTCCCACACCGAGGGGGGTATTGATCTCGTGAGCCACACCCGCAACAAGACCGCCCAGAGAAGCCATTTTTTCAGATTCGACCAGGTGCTCCTGTGTCTGTTGTAATTGTGCCAGTGAGAATTCTAATTCCTGATTGGTTTTTTCAATCTGTCGAGTACGCTGTTCTACACGACGTTCCAGCTCTTCGTTGAACCTGACAATTTCAACCTGGCTTTTTCGCAATGCCTGCTCAACCATCAGACGTTCATTGATCTCTTTCTTGAGTTGATTAATCTTGTCGTTTAAAGCAGCAAAGCCGCTGTTAGTTTCGGCTTTGTTTTTTAACCTCAGCAGTATCAGATCAGGCCGTCCTTCAGAGCCTTTCTCAATAACATTACCCCAGACATGACATGGCATCGTATCGTCATTGGCGATTTGTATTTTCAGCGATGCTGGTAATGGATTACCACTTCGGGACCATCTGACAATGAATTGCTGTACTTTTTCCGGCTTATCCTCTGTGAAATCAAACAAGTCTTTCTGACTCAGCTGTTTTTCATTGTTTTTTAATAATCGACACGCGGCAGAATTTGCACAAAGGATCTGTCCCTCGCTGTTGATCAGGATAAAAGCATCAGGTAAACCCATCAGCAGTTTGAACGAGGCTATTGTTAAAGACATGCTAGGAACCGGCACCAAAATATTCAAGCCCGTCAGAAGTATCGGCTTCATCAGTCGCTTGCAGATACACCACTACGTGGCACTCTGAATCACCTTTGGCAATGGATTTATCCAGAGCTACTTTAGCATAACCCAGATTTTCAGCCGTAATAGTGCCAAAAACGTTTGAGGTCATCATACATAAGGATGGCCGGTCCTTAACTTTCTCAGCGAAGGGACAGCTGCGATTACCTAATACAATTTTCTCATCATCTTGTTCGATAATATAGAAATCACCATTGATACGATGCTTGAGATCCACCAATACCTGACTGACCTGCTGGCGATTCAGCCTGGGAACTTTCAACGCATGACGATATGTCTGATCAATCTCTGAGCCAATATTTTGCCCCACCACACTGATAAATCCAGAAGCCTCATCCAGGCCGATCATTTCCTCAAGGAGTCCGGATAATTCACGTATCAAAGTACGCATAAAGAGATCCCGTTCAAGCGGTATATCTGCCTGTTTAACATCCAGCTCCATTGCTGTGTGTTCTGCCATATCTGATCCTCTGCCTGTTTCAAGTATTAATATATTAAAATTATTTGTAACTATTCAGCGTATTATTTATAAAGAGCCTGTGGTTGCTTATTTTTTCTTTATCTTATCAATGTATCAGTTTTTGTTCTGCTGCAGGTAGGCTTTGATTGTCGCACCCATATTTTCAAAAGAATTGATATTTTCAAACGGGACAGGCCGGCTGCATAAATAACCCTGTATAAGATCACACTTTTTGTCACGTAAAAAATTCAGCTGTTCAAAAGTTTCTACACCCTCGGCAATGACTTCAAGTCCCATATTATGAGCCAGGGTAATGATTGCGGTAACAATAGCGGCATCATCCCGGTTATGGGTAATATCCCTGACAAAGGCACGATCTATTTTAAGGCAATCAAAGGGTAAACGTTTCAGGTAATTCATCGATGAGTAACCGGTACCAAAATCATCAATGGCAAGCTTAACCCCCATATCATGCAGTTGATGCAGGATTTCTACTGCTTTGGTAACATTATTAATCAGTAAGCTTTCAGTGACTTCAAGCTCCAGAAATTTGGGGGGAATACCTGTTTCACTGATTACCTGATCAATCATTCTGACAAAATTATTCTGCTGGAACTGGCGAATAGACAGATTGACCGCAACACGATGCGGTTCCAGCCCGGCTTTTTGTCGGGCAACTTCATCAAGGCAAGCTGCCCGAAGTACCCATTCCCCAACCGGTACGATCAATCCTGTTTCTTCAAGCAGAGGAATAAATTGCATGGGTGTGATGTTGGTAAAATCAGTATGCGTCCAGCGCAGCAATGCTTCCCGGGCAAGCACATCACAGCTTTCAATGTATAATTGCGGCTGGTAGTGAAGAAAAAATTCACCTCGCTCCAGTGCGCGACGCAGCTTCGACTCCAGTGACAGACGTTTAGCACTTTCGACATCGCCCTTGCCGGAGTAAAAACAAAAGTTATTGCCGCCCTGTGCTTTCGCCTGATACATAGCAATATCTGCTTTCTTGAGTAATGTCTGGGTATCATTACCATCTTGCGGAAAGAGCGAGATACCGATACTGGTTGAAACAAACAACTCCTGATTATCAATAATAAAAGGATTGGCCAGTGACTGGGTAAGCTTTTCAGCCACCGGAGGCACATCATCCTTTGAGGCAATATCATTTAAAATGATAGCAAATTCATCACCGCCCAGCCGAGCAACCGTATCACCTTGACGAATACATTCTTCAAAACGTTCTGCGGCTTCCTTCAACAGCAGATCACCGATATTATGTCCCAGCGTATCATTAATGATCTTAAAACGGTCTAAATCAAGAAACATCACAGCAATTTTGCGTTTATGCCAATTCATGCGTGGAATCGCCTGCTCAAGTCGATCCTGCAGTAATGTCCGATTGGGAAGACCGGTTAAACCATCGTGATAGGCAAGATATTTCAGGTGCTGCTGAGCTTCCATTCGTTCGGTGATATTTTTTCCGGTTGAAATAAAGTGCGTGATCACACCCTGAGCATTTTTTTGCGGGGTGATGGTTTTTTCTTCATAATACAGAGTACCATCTTTACGGCGATTGACAAGCACATCACTGAACACCTCGCCGGCCAGTATGATTTTCCACATATGCTGGTAAAAAGTCTGGTTCAATTTATCTGATTTAAGAATATTGGGACGTTTACCAATGACCTCTGCCCTGGCATAGCCGGTGCAGTCTTCAAAGGCCGGATTGACATATTCAATGATGCCGTTGTGATCAGTGATCATAATTGAATCTGCGGTATGCTCAACTGCAAGGGAGAGTTTGCGCATTGCCTCTTCAGCATCATGACGTTCAGTAATATCCTGCAGAGTGCCTACCAGACGGATGAGCTGGTCATCCGTATCAACATCGACCTCACCCTGCTGGCAAATATAACTGACCGTGGCATCGGGTTTGATAATCCGATGTTCGATTTCAAAAAAACGACTCTTTTCCTTAATCACTTTATTGTGCAGATCAGTAATGAGCTGTTTATCTTCGGGATGAATCATTTGCAGAAAAGCCGTGTGTGATGCTTCAATGTCTGCAGCATTCAGGCCAAATATTCGATAAATCTGATCAGACCACTCCATTTTATCCGTGCATAAATCCCATTCCCAACTGCCGATTCGAGCAATGCGTTGTGCTTCTGCAAGTTGTCTTTCACTTTTGGTACGATGCTTTACTTCTTTTTCCAGGGAGCTATTGATCTGGCTAAGTTCTGAAGTGCGCTCCTTTACCATCTGTTCAAGCATATCATTGGACACAGCCAGTTTCTGGATTGTTTTTAAATCCTGGTAGGAGCGTAATGCTGTAGTCAGGGCAGTATTTAATTTAAGAGCGGTCAGCTCAGATTTTTCTCGATAATCATTAATATCATATTCAGATATGATTTTTTTTTCCGGTGCCTGACCCGGTTGGCCCGTACGAAGGATAATGCGCACAAATTTATTTTTCAGCTGCTCACGAATATATTTTACTGCCTCCAGACCTGCACTATCTGATTCCATGACCACATCAAGCAGAAGCACCGCAGTATTGGTATGCTCAGCCATCAGGCATTGAACATCTTTGCCTGAATAGCCACTGACAATCTGTAATTTTCGACCCGCAAAGGAGAAATCCTGAAGTACCAGGCAAGTAACATCATGAACGGATTGCTCATCATCAATGATCATAAGCTTCCAGGGCTCGCTTTGCTGCTGTTCAGAATCCTCTGATGGCTGGTCTTTTTTGCTAAAAAGCAGATCCCCTGGCTGTTTCGTCTGAGAATGTGGCGAATTCGTCATTAAGCTACTCATACTCGGGTTAGAGACTAATCTATGATCACCTCATCTTCAACGCCAAACAGCAGTAAAAAATCAGGTCGGGAATTAAAATCTACTGATTAAATGACATAATTAGTGTCTGATTTATTATAATTCCAGCATTTATAAAATAAACATAGCAGAAAATTGGATATTAGCAATAATAATATGAGGCTGTAGTGGACAAGCAATACTAAAATAGTCTCGGCTAAAACTCAGCTTCAATTTGAAAACGCATTAACTCTCCAGTGACAGGATGGTTAAATTCTAAATACTCGGCATGTAGATGTAAGCGACTGGCTTTGTTGCCGTAAAGGTCATCACCTAAAATAGGCGTATTTAAACCTTTTATATGAGCTGAATGTACCCGCAGTTGATGTGTGCGCCCGGTTATGGGATAGAAATAAACCTTAGTTTGGGCATTCTTTCTCTCTATAACTTGCCAATGGGTTTTAGCTGGTTTTCCATGCTCATAGCAGACAAGCTGTCGAGGTCTGTCATCTAAATCAACGCGCAGCGGCAAATCAATAATTCCTTCATCTTCTTTTAGCAAACCGTCTAATAAGGCAACGTAGCGTTTTTTTACCGTGCGTTTAATAAACTGTTTTTGCAGATTTTTATGCACTTCCCCGGATAAAGCAATCAACATTAAACCCGACGTAGACATATCCAGCCGGTGTACGATTAAAGGTCCTGTTGCTCTGGGATAACCTTGTTTGATTCTCAGATAAACCGAGTCTTCTACCTGCTTCCCCGGCACAGATAAAAACTCTGCGGGCTTATTGATCACCAGCATGCTATCGTCCTCATAGACAGTATCAATAGTTTTTCCTTCGGCAGGATTCTTCAATAAGGGGTTTTCATCCATATTAATCCCCTCAAGCATATGCTCTAATATTGGCTGGCACTTCCCCTGGCAGGCAGCATAAAAATTCAGATGTCTTCTAATCGCTGATTTAGGCGATGCTCCCCACCAAAATTCAGCCATAGCCAAAGGTTTCATGCCCCATTTAAACGCATATTGTAATAATTTTGGAGCCGCACACTCCCCGGCTCCTGCCGGTGGAGTAAGCTGCGGCGTTGCAATAAAAATATCACACAAGTTTTTGGTAATACCCTTTACATTCAAAAAGCGGTACTGAGCAAAAAGTTTTTGCTGCAAAGAGGCGGATAAGTCTTTACGTTGATTTTTTAAAGAAGTGATTTCAGCAGTCAGTTGATTAAGATTTTCCTGCGCTTTATGAACTCTCTCGTTCCAATAAATTTTCAAGTCTCTCAGCTGAATTTTTTCATTAACACTTTCTTTACTTAATTGCTCTTTAAGAGCCAAAAAAGCATTAGCATTCAGTTCTATTTCAGCCATAATTCTTTGGGATTTTCTTATTTTACGCCCCTCGACCATTCTCTCTTTGTGTTCTTTAATCTGCAGGATAGATGATTCTATTTCAGATTTTAAAGACATTTCAAATTGTAAAATTTGCGGGTTTTTCTCCAGACTTTTAATCTGCTCGTTTATTTGATTAATCTCTAATTGCCCTGCCAAAAAAAATCCATCCTCAGCCAGCACATCAAAGACAGGAGGTACAAATTTTTCAAGATCATTCCTGCCCGCTATTTTTCCTGAAAAAGCGGATAAATAGCCAATTTCATTGTGTTTATTTTGCACCAGTAATACACCAAACATCTTCCCGATAGCCGTTTCTTTATTGCCTGTAATACCAAAATTATGCTGCCATTCCTGTTGCGTTTCAAGGTGGCGTTGTAACTCTTTTGCAGCTAATAAACACAGAGGATGAGGCTGATAACAGAAGGGAAATGTAAAAAGTTCAGGTAAGTCATAAGAATCAATAGATTCTTTAAAAGAGGTAAAATAATTTTCTTGCAGGGGCATTTTCTGGTCTGTTGTAATGAATATTAAGCTATAAAAACACAACGCTTTATCTGCTTATCAATTTAAGGCGGAACAATAACGGTATGCAGTCGCGCCATCATAACAATTTATTGAATTAATTCATATTATTGCTAATCTGTCTGCATCATAACATTAATGAGATAAGACTAATGAACGCAAATGTGCTTCAACAGAATTGGCTAAAGCACTTGTGTTATAGCCTCCTTCAAGAGATGAGACAATTCGACCATCTGAATATTTATTTGCAATTTCAACAATCTGCTCAGTTACCCATTGATAGTCCGCTTCAGTAAAATTAAGGTTAGCCAAAAAATCATCCGCATGGGCATCAAACCCAGCAGAAATAAAGATCATTTGCGGCTTAAATTGTTCCAGTGCTGTAAGCCATTTATCTTTGACCACTGCACGAAATTCAGAACCAGATGAACCTGCATTTAGGGGTGAACAGATAATATGAGGATTATCTTGTGCAAAAGGCTCATTGGGATAGAATGGATGCTGAAAAGTAGAGCAAAATAATATCCGTTCATCATGACCAATAATATTCTCACTACCATTGCCATGGTGTACATCAAAATCCAGTAAGGCAACTCGTTCCAGCCCATAGTGCTCTAATGCATGTTCAACTCCAACCATAATATTATTATAGATACAAAACCCCATAGCACTATTAGCTTTGGCATGATGCCCGGGGGGTCTGACAGCACAAAAAGCATTGTTTACCTTCTGTTGAATAACCAAATCAGTGGCCAGAATAACAGCACCCGCTGCTCTGTTAGCTGCCTCAAAAGAATGGTATGAAAGTCGTGTATCCGGGTCAAGATAAAAAGTACCTTGCTCTGACGCTGGACTATTTTCTTCGATATAGTCCAGATATTTTGTACCATGGACACGTTCCAGTTGCTCCCTGCTCACTTTTGGTGCCTGGAAGTACTCTAGTCTCTGCTTCAGACTACTATTATGCAACTGCCTGTCTATCGCCTTTAAGCGATTGGGTGACTCGGGATGACCTGCACCATTATCATGCTTTAAACATGCAGGATGTGTTATATAAGCTGTTTTATTCATAATAAAGCTCTCCACCACATAATGTATACATCAATACTCATACTCTATTTTTAAAACCTGGGCAGTCACTGCATCAACCTCAATTTCCAGCACAATACCCTTATCATTAATATATTCAAGTTCATAAATATATTGATTATTTTTCCGCTTTAAGTCAACTTCAAGTAATCGGGTAATATTATACTCTGAAAGCTTATCCAGTATAATTTCCAGAGAACTTATTTTACCCGTTTCTTTTAGTTCTTTAAAATCAAACTCATCATGAGCCAAACTCAAGTGAGAAAATAATAGAATCAACATTAAAAGAGGCACGTATTTTTTAATCATGAGAAAACCCTTGCTTCATCCCGTTACATCTTAATATCAGCACTTTTTGAATGCCATTGACTCTGATCTGGGATGTATATTTTTTGTTTTTTATAGAGTCCCTGTTGAGCATCTTGATAACAGCGGTCACATTGCCCCATATTTTGAAGTTTCACCTTATATTCAAGTTGATTATGCTTGTCCACAAAAAAAGGTGTTTGTGAGATCCGTACAGGAACAGGATAATATTTCAACGATTGAAGGATCTGATTTGAAATTTCATCATTAACATGTCCTGCAGAGTTATCTAATAAATATCGCCTCATGGTTCTTGTTTCCACGTCAGTCATCTTTACCTTCTGCCCAAAATGTTCATCAAGATTGTTCATCATTTTTTCCCATGATATTCCAGGCAGCAGGCCTGGTTGATAAGGGAAGTGACAACTGCCGCATAAATCATTATATTGTTGAAATTTTACTGCGGATATTCCCGCATTTTTACTCTCAAACCAACGTTTAAAAATTCCCTCTTCATCGCCATCAGCAGAGACAGAAAAACTGAAAGTAGTCGTTAACAGAATTAGTATCAGTTTTAATGTAATCAATAATCTTCCCATCATAAACTCCAGAAACGTATTTTCTTTAGTCTATGGATTAAAGATGAATTGAAACTGAAAATACAGATTTGTTTGTGAAAATTAATATTATTTATTTTTTCAGGTTCATTTCATGTTGGGATGCTAAAGTTAACATACACGATAAAAACCTTGCTCAATTCTGCCCATTCAAGTGGGGCGCGACACAATATACGTATGATAGAGAGATATGAATTATGACGACTGGCACTCTGGCGTTGATCATTCTTGGCGTAATTTTGGCACAAGTTGCTATTGCTATGTTACTCATACTCCATCGCCGCAAGCATGAATATCAGGAACTGGATACACCTAAGGATACTTCACCAGCCGTTTCCACACCACCATCCTCATTATTGAAACACGCTGCAGAGACGTTTGCATCAGGTTCTACCTGGGAGGGATACAGAGAGTTCTCAGTACAGCGCAGAGAATTTGAGGATAATAACCAGTCTATCTGCTCTTTTTATCTGGTGCCCCTGGATGGTAAACCACTGCCTGTTTTCAATCCGGGCCAGTTTCTGACCTTCAAATTGTTGCTTGAAGATCCGCTTACTCACAAATCAAAAACTGTAGTACGCTGCTATTCTCTCTCTGATGCCCCTCGGCCTGACTACTATAGAATATCGGTCAAACGAGTCCCTGCTCCTATCAATCAGCCTGATGTACCACCCGGACTTTCCTCCAGTTTCTTCCATGATCATATACAGGAAGGCAGCAGGATTCTGCTCAAGGCACCATCGGGTCATTTCCATCTGATGGAAAACGAACTTTTACCCATTGTATTGATAGGTGGTGGTATCGGTATCACCCCAATGTTAAGCATTCTTAACACAGTGCTGGAGCGAGGGGTCAATACTGAGGTGTGGCTCTATTACGGTATACGGAATGGTGATGAGCATATCATGAAGGCGCATCTGCAGACACTTGCCAGTGCACACGACAACTTCCACCTGCATATCTGCTACAGCGCTCCCAATGAGAATGATGCTAAAGGTATCGATTATCAGCACAGCGCCAGGATTAATCTTCCTCTACTGCGAGCCACTCTTAAGCTGCTGCGCTATCAGTTTTATGTTTGCGGGCCCAAACCTATGATGGAGAGCCTGGTACCTGCTCTGGGGGATTGGGGAGTCAATAGTAATGACATTTACTATGAATCCTTTGGTCCTGCCACGCTGAAAAAACACAGGAAAACAGCACCCGCAATAAGCAGTGAACATCCGCTCAATATCACCTTCAGCCAAACGGGTAAAAGCATCCTCTGGGATCCTGCAGCAGATTCTCTATTGGAATTTGCTGAAGCTAACGATATTGAAGTGGAGTCGGGCTGCCGTGCCGGCAGTTGTGGTTCATGCCAGACAGCAGTGAAAGCTGGTGAAGTTGACTATAATCAAGATCCTGATGCGGATGTTTCTCCGGGGCACTGTCTGCTATGTATTTCTAAACCAAAGAACGACCTGATATTGGAACTATAGGAAATTACCATGGAACGATCACTCATACGTAAAGAAGTCACTCCCTTCCTGGTGTTGTTTGGCTCGCTGATTGCAGCGACCATGATCATTGATGCCTTACTGCACCAGTTTGAACTGGTTTGGATTGGACGCTATCTGGGAATACCCGGAACCATTCTGATACTGCTGTCGTTCTTTTACTCAATGCGCAAGCGCAAGCTCATCCGTTTCGGCAAACCAAAAAACATGCTTATCCTGCATGAGACTCTCACCTGGATGGGAGCATTACTGATCCTGGTACATGCGGGGATCCATATCTATGCCATTCTTCCGTGGCTGGCCCTGACTGCCATGATGATCAATGTGATTAGCGGCATGACGGGTAAGTATCTGTTGGACCGCTCGCGTCGTTTCCTGGCCGAAAAGAAAACTGTCTATTTACAGCAAGGTCTGTCTGAAGAGATGGTCGAAAAGAAACTGTTCTGGGATGCAACGACTTTTGATCTGATGAAAAAATGGCGTGCGGTGCATTTGCCCATTTCAATGGCTTTTGCCGTGCTTGGTATTACCCACATTGTTAGCATCTTTCTATTTTGGGAATGGATATGAAAAATAATACGGTTCTTTTTATTGTTGCTGTTAATCTGTTCATCCTTGTCCTGCTGGCGATATTTGTTCCTCATTTAATGATCAGTCCAGGCAAGCCCATTGATGCTCATGCTGAACTCACTACGGATTGCTTTGCCTGCCACACAGCATTTTTCGGCAGCAGTCCTGAAAAATGTATTGCCTGTCACAAGGTAGCAGAGATTGGTTTAAAAACCACTGAGGGTTTAGCCATCGCTAAGGAGAAGAAAAATGTTGTCTTCCACCAGACATTAATTGAGGACAATTGTATCGCCTGCCACAGCGATCACAAGGGAGTGCAAGCCTTTCGTCCCATCAGTCAGTTTTCTCATCAACTATTGGAGCTAACGCTGCAGAAAGATTGTAACAACTGCCATATTAATCCAGATGATGCGCTGCATCAAGAGATCAAAGGTATTTGTGGACAGTGCCATAGTCAGGAAGACTGGCTGCCAGCTACCTTTGCTCATGAAAAGTATTTCCGTTTTGACCGCGATCATACGACCGAGTGTGAGACTTGCCACATCAATAATGACTACGCAGATTATACCTGCTATGGCTGTCATGAACATTCTCGTTCCAAAATCCGCGAAGAACATGTTGAGGAAGGGATCTATGATTATGAGATATGTGTAGACTGTCACCGTAGCGGTGATGAAGATGAAGCAGAACGTATCTGGAAGAGAAAACGCTTTGAAGCAAGAAAGTTAAGGCCGTTTGAGATCAATCAGTACAACAAAAGAAAAGATAAACATCATGACGATGATGACGATGACGATTAAAAATGTATTAGCTTCTTTATTCAGGAGAAACGTATGGCGATGACAAAAATACAGACAGATTTTATCTGGCCAGAGGCTCAGGGGTATTAGCATGGGTAATGGAAAATAAAGAAAATGATCAAAATACCAATTCAGACCTCAACACTTAACTTAAATAATCTGCCCCAAAGCCAGTGCTGATACCAGATAGACCAAAATTGGACATTTGAATTACTTAATAACATTCCCGTAGGTTGGTGCTGAGGAACGAAGCCCAACATCGAAGCCGGATTGACATATGTTGGGCTTCGTTCCTCAG
>JAPVVU010000062.1 GCA_028571885.1 Gammaproteobacteria bacterium
ACTTCTTTGCTCTATTAACCGAGTTTTTCTTTTCTTTCGTCTAATTCTTTACAGTCAATGCACTGAGTGGCTGTAGGACGAGCTTCAAGACGTTGGATTCCAATATCAACACCGCAGGTTTCACAGAAACCATACTCTTGTGCATCCATCGCTTCCAATGACTCATCAATTTTCTTGATAAGTTTGCGTTCACGGTCACGAGTTCTAAGTTCCAGCGCGAATTCCTCTTCCTGAGAAGCACGATCACTTGGGTCAGGAAAGTTAGTCGCATCATCTTTCATGTGCGAAACAGTCTTATCGACTTCTTCCATTAACTCCTTTTTCCAGGCCAGCAATATCGCACTAAAGTGCGCTTGCTGATCTTCGTTCATATACTCTTCGCCTTTTTTTGCTTTATAGGGTTTAAAGGCATCAATAGCACTTTCTGATTGTGTGCTTTTTTGTGTTGGCATCGATTGGGCTCCAGCCTGTTTTTAAAAAGATGTGAATATATACCAAAATACGTGCTCTATGGCAAATATTAAATACGTTTTTGTTACTTAATCTGCTATTTTAATCCTAAATCATCAGTTTTTACAATTAATCTGTCATTATGGACTGGATTTTTTTTGCTTGACTGTACAAATATAAAATAAAAATAACTTGAGTTATTGCAGGTGACTATCCATATACTGTTAGATATAATTATAGGTTAAACTAATTATTTTTCTAACTATTTCCTATTTATTTTAACGAGCAACAGAGAACATTTATGAGTCAATTAGAAGCACTAATATTTGATGTCGATGGTACATTAGCTGATACGGAACGCGATGGCCACCTGGTCGCTTTCAATATGGCCTTTGAAGAGGCAGGTCTGGACTGGCATTGGAGTGTTGAACTTTATGGTCACTTACTGGCAGTCACAGGTGGTAAAGAACGCATTCGCTATTATTTAAGTGATTTTTACCCTGAAGAGCGCGGAGAAGCCTTTGTTATGCCGGGCTCTGATGACTTTGATGATTTTATTGCGAGGCTGCATGCTTCTAAAACACAGTTCTATACTCAGCTTATGGCCGATGGTGCAGTACCGCTTCGCTCTGGTGTGGTTCGACTTTTTCAGGAGGCGCGTGACGCAGGCCTGCGCATGGCGATAGCAACAACGACGACACCAGCGAATGTGACCGCTCTACTTACTCATACGCTGGGAGCTGATTCTATTGACTGGTTTGAGGTGATTGCAGCGGGTGATATTGTGCCTGCGAAGAAACCCGCAGCAGATATATACCTCTATGCGATTGACAAAATGAACCTTAAGGCGGAGCAGTGTCTGGCCTTTGAAGATTCTCATAATGGCTTGTTATCATCCCGTGGTGCAGATTTGAAAACCATTGTCACCATTAATGACTATACCAGTGATCACGATTTTAGCGGTGCTGAGTTAGTGTTAAGTGATTTCGGTGAGCCTGAGCAACCCATGACGGTGCTGCAGGGTCATTGTGACGAGTCTTATTTTAATTTACAAAGTGCACGTAAAATACTGCAGGCATGAGCAAATCACCAAAAAAGTCATCAACGCCACCAGCAGAACATATGTCGCTGGCAAAACACATGCCGCTTGCAAAACGTATGGAAAGCATTCAACCGTTTCATGTGATGTCTTTATTGGGCAAAGCCAGAGCGCTTGAGCAGCAGGGTAGAGATATTATCCATCTGGAAGTGGGTGAGCCGGATTTTAATACACCGCAACCCATTATAGATGCGGGTATCGAGGCTTTAAAGCGGGGTGATATTCATTATACGCCCAGCCTTGGGATGATGTCTTTAAGACAGAGTATTGCTGATTTTTATCAAACGCGTTATTCCCTGGATATTCCTGCTTCAAGAGTGCTTATCACTCCTGGCGCATCCGGGGCCCTGTTACTCATTATCGGCGCTCTGATTGACCGGGGGGATGCAGTGATGCTGGCTGATCCAGGTTATCCCTGTAATCAGAATTTTGTGCGCTTTGTTAATGGTGAAATTCAGGCCATTGCGGTTGATGAGTCGACATCCTATCAATTAAACGCTGAATTAATTGAGCAGAACTGGCAAAAAAATACCAAAGTGGTGTTAATTGCATCACCCGCAAATCCAACCGGTACCATCGTGCCGGAAGATGAAATGAAAAAAATCATCCAGCTGGTGAAAGATAAGCAGGCTTATCTGATTGTTGATGAAATTTATCAGGGACTGGTTTATGACATTGAATCCTCCTGTGTATTAACGTCCTGTTCAGACGAGACTGATGCGCAAAATGAAAACATTATTATTATCAATAGTTTTTCTAAATATTTTCAAATGACCGGCTGGCGCCTTGGCTGGTGTGTTGTACCAGAGCATCTGGTGCAGTCCTGTGATCACCTGGCGCAAAATTTGTTTCTGGCTGCTCCGACCACGGCACAGGCAGCGGCAATGGCCGCGTTTTTGCCTGAAACCCTTGAGCTATTGGAGCAGAGACGGCAAATTTTTAAACAGCGACGAGATTATCTTTATCCTAAATTAATAGAACTGAATTTCAAAATACCGGTCAAACCACAGGGCGCTTTTTACTTTTATTGTGACTGCAGCGCTCATACTGATGATAGTATGACTCTGGTTCATGAATTGCTGGCAGCAACGGGTGTGGCTGTGACTCCAGGTCTTGATTTTGGTAATAACCATCCTGAACGTTATATCCGTATTGCCTATACCAGAGATATAAAATATCTGGAACGGGCAGTGCAGCGTCTGAAAGACTTTTTATAATGAGAGTTAATAATTAATCGCCTGGCCTTATTTTTATGAATTATACTGAA
Source organism: Gammaproteobacteria bacterium (assembly GCA_028571885.1). GTDB lineage: Bacteria > Pseudomonadota > Gammaproteobacteria > GRL18 > GRL18 > GRL18. The sequence goes on from JAPVVU010000062.1 coordinate 2,817, forward strand.
CCATTAATTAAAGCTCGTTTAATTAAACGCTATAAACGTTTTTTGGCCGATGTTGAAATGGACGTTGAGCTGGATAATGAAATAGATATTGAAGGTAAAAAGTCAAAATTTATAACAATCCACACAGCAAATACAGGCTCTATGACAGGCTGTGCTATTCCCGGCAGTACAATCTGGATCAGTAATAGCCATAATCTTAAACGAAAATATCTTTACAGTTGGGAGCTTTCCAGTTCAGAGCAGGGCAATTTAATTGGTATTAATACTATGCTGGCCAATAAACTGGTTAAAGAGGCCATCGAGAAAGGGCGTATTTCTGAGTTGCATGATTTTAGTAAAATTGAGACAGAAGTGCCGTATGGTGAGGAAAAAAGCCGTATAGACCTATTATTAACCCAAAATGATGGCCAAAAATGTTATATTGAAGTTAAGAATGTGACCGCCAGTTTTGAACCGGGTGTTGCTGCATTTCCAGATGCTGTGACTGCACGAGGTACAAAACACCTGCGTGAATTAGAGCTGATGGTAAGACAGGGCCATCGTGGTGTGATTCTTTTTTGTGTTCAGCGTGATGACATACAAACGGTTCGTGCTGCTAAAGAAATTGATTCACTTTATGCGCAGACGCTTGCTGAGGTACAAAAAAATGGCGTAGAAATCCTGGCTTATGGAGTCACTTTTTCCGGTGATGAAGTGCCGGATGGTATTCATTTAACTAAAAAACTGTCTGTTGTGTGATGGCTGTCTTTATCATGATTAGTCTTCATCATTTTTCAAACTTATATTAATAATTTTTTCAAACAGGGAATAACATAACAACTTATGTTCAAACCACTCTCACTTTTTCTTGGATTTCGTTATACCCGTGCAAAGCGTCGAAATCAGTTTATTTCTTTTATTACCCTGAGTTCATTTACTGGTATTGCTATCGGGGTTTGGGCTCTTATCACTGTTCTTTCAGTCATGAACGGCTTTCAGTCTGAGATCCGTGAGCGCATTTTGGGGATGGCCTCTCATGCAACCATCAGCGGTATAAATGGAAACATGCAGGATTGGCAATCAGTTGATAAATTAGTTCAAAAACAAGCCCATGTGGAAGGGGCTGCACCATATATTCTTAAAGAAGGCATGTTGACGAATGCCTCAAATGTTCATGGCGCATTAGTTCGAGGCATTGAACCAGAAGAAGAAAAAAGTGTTTCAGAAGTATCAAATCATATGTATCGGGGCAGTTATGATGCATTGAATGAAACAAAATACGGCATTATCCTGGGACGTTACCTGGCTCGTTCTATTGGTGCGGTTGTCGGTTCCAAAGTAACTATGGTGACGCCTTCAGCTAATGTTACTCCGGCGGGTATTATGCCGAGACTCAAACGTTTTACAGTGGTCGGTATTTTTGAAATGGGACACAATCAGTATGATGCCAATATGGCACTCATACATATTCGTGATGCTCAGGTATTATTTAAAATGAAAGGCCTGGTTACAGGTATTCGTCTTAAGCTTGATAATTTGTATGATGCACCACGAATAAGTCGGGAAATAGAAAGCAAAATTGCTGGTTATCATCGTGTGATTGACTGGACCCAACACCATGCCAATCTGTTTCGAGCCATTAATATTGAAAAAACCATGATGTTGATTATATTATCTCTGATTATTGCCGTTGCGGCTTTTAATATTGTGTCAACATTAGTCATTGTTGTTAATGATAAACAGGCTGATATCGCCATTTTACGCACCCTTGGTGCAAGCCCCGGTATGATTATGCGTATTTTCATTTCACAGGGAATGGTTATCGGCATTGTTGGCACCTTGTTGGGTGTTGCGACGGGCATTTTGACGGCGCAAAATATTGAGACGCTTGTGCCTGCCCTGGAAAGCGTTCTGGGCATAAAATTTTTGGCGCCGGAAGTTTATTTAATCAGTGACTTACCATCAGAAATGAAATGGTCTGATGTGCTCATCACAGGTACAATTTCATTTAGTCTCACCGTTTTGGCCACAATTTATCCCGCCTGGCGAGCTTCCAGGGTGCAGCCTGCGGAGGCCTTACGTTATGAATAAGCATATGAATGACGTTATTATTGACTGTCAAAACTTAGATCAGTATTTTGATGACGGCAGCAGCCGCATTGATATTTGCCATAATTTAAATTTACAAATTAAAACAGGACAGCGTTTGGCGATTGTTGGCGCCTCTGGTTCAGGAAAAAGTACTCTGTTATATATGATGGGGGGGCTGGATAAAATAAAATCAGGCAAACTATTGATTGATGGACAAGATGTGAACCAGTTAAGTGCAAAAAAACTGGGCATTTTGCGTAATAAAACACTCGGCTTTGTTTATCAGTTTCATCATTTACTGCAAGAATTTACGGCATTAGAAAATGTCGCTATGCCTTTGCTGATCCGTGGAGACAGCACCGCTCAGGCAAAAGAAAAAGCGGCTTATTTGTTAGAACAGGTTGGATTGAGTCACCGTATCAAGCATATACCTGGAGAATTATCGGGCGGTGAAAGACAACGTGCTGCAATTGCCAGGGCTTTGGTGACCAACCCGAAATGCTTGCTTGCCGATGAACCAACGGGTAATTTGGACAATACAACGGCCAAACAGGTGTATGACCTGCTGATTAAATTGAATGAAGAAATGAATATCAGCCTGGTTCTTGTGACTCATGATGAAAAACTGGCAGCCCGCATGGACAGCGTGCTCATGCTGTCAGATGGAAGTTTATCCCCCATTAATTTATAAAGAGAACTTTTCTTCTATTTTACACAGCTGCTTACAAAATCATTTTGCAAAAATGATATATATAATACTGATGAAAAAAACAACACCTGACACTCAATTAATAAAACTAAAAATGCCAGTTGAAAAACTGGCACTGGGTATGTACGTGACTGAACTGGATCGGCCCTGGTTAGAGTCACCGTTTTTATTTCAGGGTTTTTTTCTGACCACAGACAAACATATTTTCCTGGTTCAAGAGAACTGTGATCATGTCTATATTGATACAACACGTATTATTGACAAAGAAGTTAAGTTCTTACAAGAAGAAAAACGTAAAAATATTGTTTACCCGGCACCACCTAAAAAGACCAGCACATTTTGTGATGAAATCGCTCAATCTGACAAGATCTTTAGTAAGACATCACGTTTGATTCTGGGCTTTTTTAAAAACATAAAAGTGAATCAACATCTTGATATAGAAGAAGCTAAAGAGGCGGTTGATCAGGTGGTGCATAGTGTTATTAAAACCCCTGATGCCCTTATGTGGCTGACACAATTAAAAAATAAAGATGAATATACCTCACAACATAGTATGAACGTGTGTGTCTTATCGGTTTCTCTGGGGCGTCATATCGGCTTATCTGAAAAAGAGCTTAAAGATCTTGGACTTTGCGGTATGCTGCATGATATGGGGAAAATGCTGATACCCGATAAAATCCTCAACAAACCCGGAAAATTAAAGGGTAAAGAAATTAAGATCATGAAATATCATACGGTTCTTGGTTTGAAAATCCTGAAAAAATCAAAGGGTCGTGTTCCTCTATCAGTTATTAACGTTGCTTATTCTCATCATGAACGAGTTGACGGCAAAGGTTATCCTCGAGGTGTCGGGCAGGATAAATTAACCCGTGCAACGCGCATTGTTGCCATTACCGATATGTATGACGCACTCACCAGTGATCGAGTCTATAGCAAAGGCTGCAGTCATCTGGAAGCAATTGACATAATGACTAAGATGAGCGGTAAGCATCTTGATTATGCTCTGGTACTGAAGTTTATTGAGTGTCTGAGTGTCTATCCTCCCGGCAGTATTGTTGAGTTAACCAATGATGAAATAGCGATTGTGGTGGACGTTAATCAAGATGAAAAACTTCGCCCCAAGATCATTCTTCTTTTAGGTGCTGATAAGCAGCCTAAGAAAGAAAAATTAATTGACTTGTCAAATAGAGATGAAGATATTGGTGGTGAAATCTATACAATAAAACGTACTGTGAGAGCAGTAGATTTTGGAATTGATATTATGAAATTCTATAATAGCGGTGTCATACGCAAAGGTTTCACTAGTTTATGAAACAGCGTTCAGCGTTAAGAAAAAGAACAAAGCAACAGAATTCTGACAAACTCTATTTTATCAGGCTTCTTTCTGGTATCTTTTCTTAACGCTTAACGCTGAACGCTGAACGCTGAACGCTGAACGCTTATTTTAGAATGATAGTCGCCTTTGCATTCAAATCATCAAGATATTGATTTAATTTTTCTTTGATGAGTATTTTTTCAATGTCGAGCTTAACGGCATTAAACTCAGGTGGTTTGGTAGAACGTACATCGTCCAGAATAATAACATGCCAGCCAAATTGAGAGTTAACGGGTACTTTGCCCAACTCACCTTTTTTCAGGCTTGCAGCCATTTTAGAAAATGGAGCGACCATATCCTGTTCCGTGAACCAGCCTAAATCACCACCATGTGAAGCAGAACCGGTATCCGTTGATTTTTCTTTTGCCAGTTTTGAAAAATCAGCTCCACCTTCAATGTCTATAATTAATGTCTTTGCTTCATCTTCTGTTTTAACCAGAATATGACGGGCTTTAAATTCTTTGGGTGTCTTGCTGACAACATTTTTTTCGTAATAGGCTTTCATACTTGCTTCGTCGATTTTAAACTCTCTGGCAATTATGGCAAGATAATTGGCCGCAACAAAGCTTTCTGTTAAAGCTTTTACACGAGCAACAATGTCAGGTGTTTTATCAAAATTTGCTTTTATTGCTTCGTCTAATACCAATTGACGATTGATCAGTGCTTCAGTTAATAATTTTTTCTGAACAGGTGTGATTGCTTTAAAATTAACCTTACTTTGGGTTGCAGCAATTTCTAATTGACTTTCTTTGACATCCTGACCATTTACCGTGGCAAGCACTTTATCTTCAGCCATGAGTGGTGAGCTGGTAATAAGCAGACTGGAAAAAGTAACTGCAAATACTAGCTTACTGGAAGTTGTTTTTGTTATAGAAGCGCTTGCTTTCATCGATTATTTTCCTTAATGAGATTATATTGGTCGTTATTTTGTTTCTGAGAACGATAATGTTTAAAAACTTATTTTAAAAACTTATTTTAAAAATCAGGGGAGTACTTTTTTAAAAGGTTTGACAACAACCTGGTCATAAACGCCTGCTGCAATATAGGGATCATTGTCTGTCCAATCCTGTGCATCCTGCAGGGTATTAAATTCTGCCACAACTAATGACCCGGTAAATCCTGCTTCACCGGGATCATTACTATCAATGGCCGGGTGAGGGCCGGCAAGAATAAGTCGGCCGGCATTTTTTAATGCCTCCAGGCGAGCAATATGGGCAGGACGTGCATCCAGGCGTTTACTTAAAGTATCTGGAATATCACTGGCAATAATTGCGTAGAGCATTAAATGGTTTCCTTATCTTCGATCTTTTCATTAAGTGCTTCTTCACTCATTTCTTCAACCAGGATATGACGCTGTAAGTAAAATATTTGAAAAATCATAAAGGTGAATGTTATACCCAGCATTCCATACATTTTAAAATCAACCCATATTTCCTGGCGAACTGCTTCTGCGAGGTGTGCACCATAAAAGAAGGCGACATATAAATTGAGTAAACCGCAAAACATAAAAAAGGAGACCCACATCATGTTCAGCCTGAACCAGATAGGTGCTGGCAATTGAATAGCCTGATCCAGTTGTCTCTGGATTATGTTTTTTTCGCCAATGAACTGACTGCCTAATAGAACCAAACCAAAAATCCAGTTGATGACAGTGACTTTCCATTTAATGAAAGTGTCATCCTGAAAGAGTAAAGTGAGACCGCCAAAGAAAAGAATAACCACCAGATTAATTATATGCTGGTTTTCCAGTTTTCTGTGCATGAACCACTGAATGGCTGAGTGGATTAGTGTGGCAATGATTGCTGCTGTCGTTGCGGCATAGATATCATTATCAGTAAATTTATAGGTACCGAAAAAGATAATAATAGGTAAAAAATCATAAATAAATTTTAACATAGCAATAAGTGGATAAAATCCCTGTTGTTTGTATAAATAAGTTGAGTGAATACCAGATATTCTGACATTTTAATTCCATTTGAACAACTTTATTATGCTGGTAAAGAGATTCGACTCATTTTTTTAGAAAAAATTCAATGAAAAGATAATATTACCGATAAAAATAGGTTAAAATTATCTGTTTTGTGATCATATACATTCTTCGGGCTTATAGCAGAAAACTATTGTAGGAAAACATGCAGATAGATCTTCATACCCATTCTACCGCCTCAGATGGACGTTTAGCACCGTCTGAACTGGTTGCCCGCGCCGCTGAAGCGGGTGTTGAGGTTTTGGCCCTGACGGACCATGATGGTACGGATGGTCTGGATGAAGCGCGTCAAAGTGCGCTGGATGCTGGTATTCGTTTTATAAATGGTATTGAGTTATCCGTTACCTGGAATAAAAGAACGGTACATATTGTTGGTTTAAATTTTGATCCCGGCTACGCACCCTTAAAGGCGGGAATTCAGAGTCTGCAGAATTTTCGACAGTCACGCGCCAGAGAAATGGCTCTAAAGCTGGAAAAATCGGGTATTGAAGGTGCCTATGAAGGTGCAAAGCGTTTTTCCGGTGGCAAAATGCTGGGCAGAATGCATTTTGCCAATTTTTTAGTGGATGCCGGCTATGCAAAAAATGTGCGGAATGTGTTTAAACACTATCTGGTCAATAACAAACCTGGTCATGTGACCGGTGACTGGGCGACCCTGGATGATGCCGTCAGCTGGATAACGGAAGCAGGGGGGGTGGCGGTTATTGCTCACCCGGCACGCTATAAATTGACTCGTAGCAAACTGCGCAGACTGATTAAAGATTTTGTCAGCGCTGGTGGTCAGGCAATAGAAGTTGTTTCAGGCAGCCATGATGTCAATGAAATGAAAACAATGGCCTGCCATGCCGCTGATTTTGATTTATATGCATCCACAGGATCTGATTTTCATGATCCTGCTTTTCCCTGGACAAAACTGGGAAGGTTAGCCGAACTGCCGCCAAAATGTAAACCCGTGTGGGATTTGTTTTTGTAGTTACTTAGAAGTTATTAAGTTGTTATGTTTATAAGCAAAAAGTAAACATACCAACCTGAACCACTTATTGGAATTTAATAAATGAGCCAGTTTTTTCAAATACATGATGAAAATCCTCAAGCAAGGCTGGTCCGTCAGGCTGCTGATATTGTTCGCAAGGGCGGTGTCATTGTTTATCCGACCGATTCAGGCTACGCCATAGGCTGTCACATTGGTGATAAACAGTCGATGGATAAAATTCGTCTGATAAGGCAATTAGATAACAAGCATAATTTCACTTTGGTCTGTCGAGACCTCTCTGAAATCAGCACTTATGCGCAAACAGATAATTCTCACTATCGTTTACTTAAAGCACATACACCGGGTGCCTATACCTTTATTCTTAAAGCAACGAGAGAACTGCCCAAGCGACTGATGCATCCAAAGCGTAAAACCATTGGTATTCGTATTCCTGATAATGCCATTGCCCAGGCGCTATTAGAAGAATTGGGTGAACCTTTACTCAGCTCAACATTAATCTTACCGAATGAAGATATGCCCATGACCGATCCCTATGAAATTCGTCAGGTATTGGAACATCAACTGGACTTAATTATTGATGGCGGCTTCTGCGGATTTGAAGCAACCACAGTGATAGATTTTGAAGAAGACGTACCTGTTGTTGTACGTAAGGGTTTAGGCGATACATCTCCCTTTGAATAGCGATTTTAATAAACGTTTGAGGTACTGAAAAAATTATTTTTCAGTCCCTGCATATCAAAATAGCTTTTTTACAAATATGATATAATTTTCCAATGGATGCAACAACAATACAAAAAATTACTATCTGGATTCTGCCTGTACTTCTGGCTGTTTCTTTACATGAGGCTGCGCACGCCTGGATGGCGGATAGAAAAGGGGATCCCACTGCAAGATTGCTTGGCCGTTTAACCTTTAATCCCTTCAAACACATTGATCCCATTGGAACTATCCTTGTTCCTGCACTGATGATTACTTTTACTGGTTTTGCTTTTGGCTGGGCAAAACCAGTGCCTGTTGATGTCAGAAATTTTAAAAATCCCAAGAAGGATATGATGTGGGTAGCGCTTGCCGGGCCAGTCAGTAATTTTATTATGGCGCTGATGTGGGCAGTTTTTTTATACGTGAGTTTATTTTTTCATGATAGTCGCTCTTCACTGAGTCTGTTTCTTTTGTATATGCCTATTGCCGGTATTACAATTAATGTTATTTTAGGTGTTTTGAATTTATTGCCGATACCGCCTCTTGATGGTGGTCGTATTGTGGCCGGACTTTTATCACATCGGGCTTCAATACAGTACAGCAAGATAGAACCTTATGGTTTATTTATCATCATTGGATTAATGGTATCAGGTTTATTATCTTATATAATTTTCCCGGTCATTAGTGTATTTCTGGTCATTTTATCTGCAATATCGGGCCTGGATATAAATGTATTTTACCGTTTATTAAGCGGTATTCAATGATGAGTGTTAAAGGTTTATGGTTGCTTATTTTATGGATTTTGAATGTTTGAGCGCAGCGAGTTTTCAAAGTCTATAAAATAAGTGAGCATGAGCCTACAGTGCTTATTTAGATAAAAATTCTGATAAATATATTTATTTTTTTTAACAAACGGAGTCAATTTTGGTC
>JAPVVU010000063.1 GCA_028571885.1 Gammaproteobacteria bacterium
CTTTTTTTTTAATAACGTCCTGCAGTGATGATGGTAATGAGTCTTATCAATCTGGTTCTCATAAGCACGCCTCATATATGCCAGAGTTCACTGCCATACCCCCCGAAAAAAAAGAAACTGAATACATTTTTGGTGTGCATCCACTGCATAATCCTCAACGTTTGCAGGAAGTTTTTGGTCCTCTGATGGATTATCTCAGTGCTAACGTGTCTGGTGCTCAATTTAAATTAGAAGCATCAAGAAACTATGCAGTTTATGATGAGAAACTCTATGCACATAAATTTCATTTTTCTTTACCTAATCCTTTTCAGACAATAAATGCCGTTGATAAAGGCTATAATGTCTTTGCTAAAATGGCCGATGATGAAAATTTCCGCGGTATTATTTTAGTGCGTAAAGACAGTGGTATTGAGAAGGTTACGGATCTTATCGGTAAAGCGGTCAGTTATCCTGCACCTACTGCTCTGGCGGCTACCATGATGCCGCAGTATTACCTGCAGACACATGGTGTTGACGTAATGAATGACCTGGATAATCGTTATGTGGGTTCACAGGAATCATCAATTATGAATGTTTATCTAAAAAATACTGCTGCCGGTTCAACCTGGCCGCCGCCCTGGGAAGCTTTATCAAAGGAGCGCCCTGAGCTTGAGCGGGAACTAAAAGTTATCTGGCAAACATCCTATTTACCTAATAATAGCCTCATTGTGTTGCCAGAAGTACCCGAATCTGTTTTGCTAAGAGTCAGTCAGTTACTGTTTGATTTGCATAATACTGAAAAGGGTAAAGCCATTTTATCTGTCATGCATTTATCCCACTTTGAAAAAGCAGATAATGATACCTATCAACCTGTTCGTAATTTTATAAAACAGTTTGCTGAAAAGGTCAGACCGATTGATTAACCCGGATAGACTGATAGAGCTGAGTAATTATGATAAATAATTTAAAAAAAATCTTCACAGCATCTCTTGCTCGTCAGCTTATATTAGGCATTGCATTAGTGCATGCAGTCCTGATGAGTATTTTTGTTTTTGATCTGGTCGGGCGTCAGCGTGAATTCATGATTGAACAAAATACCTCTCAGGCCAAAGGACTTGCAGAAACTTTGGCTGCTAACGGTATCTCATGGATTTTATCTAATGATGTTGTTGGCATTGAAGAAGTTATTCGTTCTCAATCCCGCTTTCCCGGATTGGATTATGCCATGTTCCTTGATATGAATGGCAAAGTTCTGGGGTATACGGATAGAGAAAAAGTAGGCTTATACATTAAGGATTCTATCAGTCAGACACTTCTTGGCAATTCTTCACAAACAACACTACTGATTAATAACCCTTCCTTTATTGATGTTGCTGCGCCTGTCATGATCAACGATCAACAAATTGGCTGGGCTAGAGTTGGCGTTAATCGGCATGAAATTGTTCATAGTTTGGCTTTAGTGACCAATAAAGGTCTGATTTATACCGTGATAGCTATCAGTATCGGAATAATTTTTGCCTGGCTGATGGCTAAAGGGCTGACATCTGCTGTGCGGCAGTTGTCTCTCGCCATACAGCAGGTCATTAAAGGTAAACGTGACGTCAAATGTATTATCAATCGATATGATGAAATAGGCGTATTAAGTCAGGATTTTAATCTCATGCTGTCAAGCATTAAGGATAAAGAAAAGAAAGTACAGCAAGCTCATGATGCACTCGTTGAAAGTGAAATGAAATTTCGTCGATTAGTGGACAACTTAAGTGGTGAATATTTTCTTTATGCTTATGATTGTAATGGTATCTTTACCTATGCATCTGAATCAGTGACAATAATTCTGGGCTATACATCTGAAGAATTTAAAATAGAACGCAATAGTTTTTACACCCTTCATCCAATTAATGAACAAGCCAGAATTTATACTGCAAATAGTCTTAAGGGTAAAGTGCAACCCTCCTATGAAATAGAAATTTATCATAATAACGGTGACAAGGTCTGGTTGAATATTTCTGAAGTCCCTGTCTTTGATGAGCAAGGTAATGTCATTTCTGTTGAAGGTATTGCGCGTGATATTAGCCAGCAAAAGAATTTTGAAAAAATTCTCGTAACGAAAGAACAGGAGCAAAGTGAAATACTAAACAATATGCTGGATGGTGTGTTTACTATTGATGAAAATGGTCTGGTACTTAGCTGTAATCCTGCAGCCGAAAAAATATTTGGCTATCAACTGACAGATCTCAAGGGTAAATCTTTTGCCATGTTATTTTCAGCATCCAATTTATATTCTTTAATACCGGATAATCAGCCAAATGAAGAAAGAGATGTTTTTGATTTGATCGGTATTCAAAGACAGGACAAAAATGAAATATTTGTTGATATTAATGCCGAGCATAAAGATGGCACAGTATTTCCCGTGCGTCTTTCACTGGCAAAATTAAGCATTGAAAAAAATGGTCATCAACGCTATGTCTGTTCCTGCTCTGATAGAACAGAACAGAAATATCAGGAAGAACAACTGCGTCGTTCACAGAAAATGGATGCTCTGGGAAAATTAACGGGTGGAATTGCTCATGATTTTAATAATATGCTTGGTGTGATATCAGGCTACTCTGAGCTCATGCTTATGAAAGCAAAAGATGATCCCAAGCTGATTAAGTATATCGGTGAAATTCGTCATGCAGGCGAACGTGGAAAAAAACTGACTCAAAAACTACTGGCTTTTTCAAGGCGTAAAGAAATGCAATCGGAGTGTGTTGACCTCAATGCGATATTGAATGATAACTATCACATGCTTGCTAAGAGTCTTACATCAAAAGTTGAGCTAAAATATAAGCTCGATGAAAAACTATGGAATGTCTGGTTTGATAAAGGTGATATGGAAGATGTGTTAATCAATTTATGTATTAATTCTATGCATGCTATGCCGGATGGCGGCATATTAACTATACGAACTGAAAATGTGCTTATGTCAGAGGATCAGGCGAAAGCACATAATCTGAAATCGGGTAATTATGTTCACTTATCAGTCACCGATACGGGTATTGGTATGGACGAACAAACCCGCAATCAGATATTTGATCCCTTTTTTACCACTAAAGATGATATTGGTACTGGACTGGGTTTAAGCCAGGTTTACGGCTTTGTTCAAAGTACCGGAGGGGGAATTAATGTTTATTCTGAGCCTGGACACGGTAGTAGTTTTTCCATATATTTTCCTTGTTTTATTGGAGAAGCAGCAGAAAAAAAACAAGACAGTGAAATGCCTTCTAAATTTATAAAAGGGCAGGGTGAATTAATCTTACTGGTTGATGACGAGCCTTCTTTGCTGTTGTTAGGAGAAGAAATTTTAACATTTCATGGTTATAGAGTCATAACAGCAGAAAGTGCTAAAATTGCGCTTAATATACTTGAATCAAAAAAGAACAAAAATGAAAAAATTTCTCTGATGATAAGTGATGTGATCATGCCGGAAATGGATGGCTATCAACTGTCAAAGATAGTTTCTGAGCAATATCCCGGGGTTAAACTTCAGCTTTCCAGCGGCTTTAATGATGAACGCCATTTAAAATATCTTGATGATTCACTGCATGAAACTTCACTGCATAAAACGATGTTGTCAAAACCCTATACTGCTGATGAACTTTTAAAAAGAGTTGAAACACTGCTGAAATAAAATTTTTTAAATATATCCTTATAGGATGTCAATAGATTCCGGCAGCTTAGATTAAAGCATATCTGATATTATTGTGACTTCTTTAATATTCCAGCAATAAAAAGTAGTACGACTGCACCGGCAGTTGAGGTAATAATCGCACCAAACAGTCCATTACCTACAGAAAATCCAATTAAGTTAAACAGGTAGTTACCCACAAAAGCACCGACAATACCAAGCAGGGCATTGATTATAAAGCCCATCCCTTTGCCTTTCATAATTAATCCGGCCAGCCACCCGGCAATTGAACCAATCACTATTATCATAATGATGCCATATGTTTCCATTTTTTTCCCTTTTATTTTAAGAGCAAATATGCAATATTATTATGCAGAAGTTCATTGTGACTCCGCAAAACTTTATATGAATAACTATCACATAAATGTTAGATTATTCTTACGCGACCAATATGTCACTAATTTACTTAATTATTATATAAATTTTGTTTATATTTTGATATTAATAAATAAATTTAAATAAGGTCCATCATGAAATCACTTTTAATTGCTCTTATTCTTATGCTTCCCATGACCCTCTGGGCAAGTAGTGAACCACAAAGTATTAGTAATAAAGAATATACTCAGTGGATTACGCAAATGAAATCTGCTTCGCGTGGTCCTTTTAAAAATGTTAAGTGGTTTTGTAATGATGGCAGTGTGTTACCTCCTAAGGCCTATGCCTGTTCAAAACGTGGGGGAGGGTATCAGCATGGAAATTATACTAAGCAGACTGAGACCTTACGAAGTAAGGGATATTTTATCGCCAACTTTTTAGCCGGCTTTGATGCAAAACAGGCAATCAACGAAACGGATTTTATTGATCAATACAATCAAATTTTAATAGAGAAGTTTCTGACACATATTGATGATGGCTGGATCCTTCGAAAAGCTCAATTCTATCGTGGTGCGATTCAGGAAGAGAATGAACGCGATGGCGCGAGGGATTTATTAATCACTTTAAGTGGTCAAAAAGAATGGATCACTTATCGCTATCTGGGGCTTCGTACCGGTGCCCGCCTTTTACCTCATGGCAAAGACACAGCTTCGGTTCAACAGGTTCGGCAAATGGCGGCATCCCTGGCCGAAAAAGATAAGAATTTTATTAAGCAGAGAGTAAAAATTCATGGATCACCTGATGCCGGTGATGCTGAAATGGTACGCCAGTACGTTAAAAACAAAAGGGGTAAAAATATCAGCGACTACAGTCAGTATCTTGCCCTGGCTGATGAAATTGACGGTGTCTATAAAGCACCACCACTCTCTGATTTATTAAGATCAGATGCAAAAATATATTCAGGAGCACCCTGGCTGCAGCAATATTTAAGGAATGCTGCAAAGGCTCTGGATGAAGATAACAGCGCAAAAAATCAATATGTGACAACGGCAGATGTGCTGGCTAATTTACGGGATTTTATGCCAAGAATTAAAAGTGCCAGTGCTCGTTTGCGTATACTGGACTTGAGCCTGAGTGTCGAAGCCGTTAATTTCAAAGCCAGTACTGAACTGCGTCAGGGTATGGATAAACTCAACAGAAGGGATCGGGTTAAGCTTCTGGAAAAAATTGCATTGTCCGCTTATGGTACCGGTGTTATTAATAAAAGAAGCTACCAGCAAATTGAAAAATCCATTGCTAAATTAAATAAAGATGAAATTGTATTAAAAGAGTATATGACGCAATTAAATTATCTGGGGCGTGTACCAGGATGGGGAACTCAGGGAATGCGCTATCAGTTTTATGGCTCCATGCAGAAACTGGGTGAAATTGAGCCCTTAACTTATCATTTTATACAAGATCAATTACGCGGCAGCCCCTTACTTTTTCTGTCTCAATTACTCAACACGCTGAGTGCTGATGGTAATCGTCAGTCGGGTGTAAAACATACTCTGTTTGGAAAGAAAATCAGTGTTGGTTTTCAGGCATTAAACCCAGGGCTGGTGAGAGGTACCTTACATACAGATATTAGTCTGGAAAATATTGCTTCAATAAAACCCGATGGAATCTATGTCTTACCTGAAACCGTATCAGATCTGCCGCCATTATCAGGTATTATTACTGCAGGTGAAGGTAATCCACTGTCTCATGTACAATTACTGGCTCGTAATCTGGGTATTCCTAATGTCAGTGTTAATGAAGATTTAATTCCTGAGTTAAAAAAACATAATGGCGAAGTCATCATTATGGCGGTATCACCTTCAGGGCTGGTTGAAATTATCCCTGATAGTAAAAAATGGCAAGATCATTTTAATGCGAATAAAGGTAAAGATAATATTGTTATTCGACCTGATCTTGAAAAACTGGATGTTAAATTCCGTGAATTTATCGATTTGACTCAGTTACGTGCCAAAGATTCAGGACGAATTGTTGGTCCTAAAGCGGCTAAACTCGGTGAGTTGAAACATATATATCCTGATAAAGTGTCTAATGGCCTGGCAATTCCTTTTGGTATTTTTGGTGCATCAGTACTTGAAAAGCCTTATAAAAATAGTTCACAAACAGTTTTTGACTGGATGGTAAAACAATATGCTCATATTCGTTCTCTGGAATCAAATCCTGAGAAACATGATAAAACTGCAGAGGCTTTCAGAGCAGAACTCTATGATCTTATTCTTAATTCCAAAATGGATGAAAAGTATGTTGAAGCATTGCGCAGCGCTCTAAAGAAAACCTTTAAAAGCACTGATACAGGCGTATTTGTTCGCTCTGATACTAATGTTGAAGATTTGCCCGGTTTTACTGGCGCAGGCTTAAATCTTACCATGCCGAATGTAATAGGTTTTGACAATTTGCTTCATGCGATTAATAAAGTCTGGGCATCACCTTTTACTAAACGTGCTTTTGCCTGGCGTCAATCTCATATGGATAAACCACAATATGTTTATCCTTCCATTTTGCTGTTACGCTCTGTATCAAATGATAAATCAGGGGTGATGGTCACAGAAGATATTGACACCGGCAATCGGGATATCCTGTCCATTGCCGTTAATGAAGGTGTAGGCGGCGCTGTGGATGGGCAATCAGCTGAATCTTTACGCGTAAGGATGTCTGATGCTTCGGTACTGGTACTGGCCACTGCAACAGCACCACTAAGACGACAGCCATCTCCTGAAGGGGGGCTGGATAAATTACCGGTCAGTGGTTCAGAAACGCTTTTACAACCCAAAGAAATTGCCCAGATAATTCAGTTTGCTAAAGAATTACCAAAAAAATTCCCCTCTATTGTGGATGATGCAGGTAATCCAGCCCCTGCGGATGTTGAATTTGGTTTTTTAAAGGGTGAACTGCATTTATTCCAATTGCGACCATTTTTGCAAAATTATTCTGTTCAGGGCACAAGTTATCTGGTTAATATGGATAAAGCCCTGCATGGTACTGCAGATATTAAGGTCGATATGACAGGAGTGCCAGAACAATGAAATTATTAACAAATAAACATATTATCCCATTAGCATTTTGTGTCGTTTCCTGCTCTCTGTTTTCAGTCCCTGTTCAAGCTTATCCGCTTGATGGTTATGAAGATACCGGAATTCGACGTACTGAAGGCGCACGGCTTGCTAATGAGGGTGTTATTCGTGATAGTGTCAGACAAGTGCCAGGATCATTGTGGTCAACTGCACAGGTTGATATTCGTTTACTGGATAACAAAGACTTTCAAGTGCCCGCGCCTGATCCCGCATTAACAAAACAGTTAAAAAAATTATTGGCTGGGCATCTTAATGAATATGGTGTTGTGATACTGGATTTAACGGACATGAATAATCCCCGTTTTGCTGCACACCGTGGTGACTATAAACAGAATGTGGGCAGTGTGGGCAAAATACTGGTGGCACTGGGGATGTTCCAGGCCATGGCCGATGTTTGGCCTGATGATAAGAAACGTATTGAAGTATTAAAAAATACATTGGTTACAGCCGATGAATTCAGCCAGTCTGATCATCATACCATTCGTGTTTTTGATCTGAAAAATAAGAAACTTACCCGTACAAAAATGAAAATTGGTCAGCAGGGATCTCAATATGAGTTTCTTGACTGGATGCTTTCAGTCAGTTCGAATGCTGCAGCGGCAATGAATCAGCGTCAAGCCATGTTAATGAATCAATATGGTCAGGATTTTCAACCATCTGAAACAGAAATAAAGCGCTTCTTTAAAGAAACACCATCGAAAGAAAAAACAGCTTTGTTTCAAAAAACTTTTTGGGAGCCTGTTACTCGAAATGGGATGGATATTAATAATTTTCGCCAGGGCAGTTTTTTTACTCATGGCGGTAAACAGAGGGTCAATGGTGGTGGTAACAGCTATGGTACTGCCAATGAAATTTTAAAATATTTATTAAAAATGGAAAAAGGTGAATTAGTCGATGAGTTTTCCTCCCGTCAATTGAAACGGCTTTTGTATCTAACAGAGCGTCGTATTCGTTATGCATCATCACCTGCACTCAAAAATTCAGCTGTTTATTATAAGTCCGGCTCTTTATATAAGTGTAAAAAAGAAGAGGGTTTTAAATGCAGTGCTTATAAAGGTAATGTTCGAAACTACATGAATTCAGTGGCTATTATTGAAAGTCCTCCTGAAGAAGGAAACCTCTATTATATGGTTGTTGTAATTTCTAATGTCTTAAGGAAAAATTCAGCAGTGGATCATCAAACTTTAGGAACACGCATTCATCGCTTAATGCAAAAAGCTCATCCGGTTAAAGGGCAAACAAAATGAAAACAGTCCTGTAATTTATAACCAACATGACATCAGAATTAAAAGTAATTAAATTTACAGGAACAGAGCGTTTTCTACAAATTTTTACTGAAGTTAAGCCAGGGGAGGGAGCAACGGCAATTTTAATGTTTGCCAATGTTTTTTTGATCTTATGTGCTTATTATTTTATTAAACCTTTACGTGAGGGCTGGATCGCTATCTCTGATGTTGAAGGTTTGACTAAGATGGAAGTAAAAGCATATTCGAGCTTTATTCAGGCTGTTTTTTTGCTATTTGTTGTTGGCTGGTATGGTCATTTGTCAGAAAAATGGACCCGTTCCACCCTTGTTACTCGAACGACCTTATTTTGTATTTCCAATATGGTTATTTTCTGGTTTTTCCAACCGGGCCTTTTTTTTAAGGCTCTACCCCTTTCAGGGATTTTCTTTTATCTCTGGGTTGGTATGTTTGGTGTATTTATTGTTGCTCAATTCTGGACATTCTGTGCTGACATTTACAACGATGAAATTGGTAAACGCTTATTACCTTTCATTGCTATTGGTGCAACTTCCGGTGCAGCCTTTGGTTCTGAAATAGTAGACTTATTGGTTGGTTCTGGTTTGGTGCCAACCGAAGCTTTATTGTTGGCAGGTACAATTCCTTTGTTTATTTCGATAGTACTGACACGTATTGTTGACGGTCGACAGCATCAGGAGGCAAATTTATATGATAAGAATATTAAAATAAATAATCCTGAAGCAGAAATTTCTCAGACAAAGAGTGCCGCGACTAATAAGCATTTAAAAAAAACCAAACAACGAAATAGATTAAGTTTTCTTTTAGATGGGGCAAAAATAGTTTTTAAAAGTCGTTTTCTCTTTGCTGTCGCCATGCTGACGCTATTAAATAACTGGGTTAATACTAATGGTGAGAATTTATTATTTCAAGTCTTACAAAATAATTTGGCAGAGCAAGTCATTCAGCAAGGGATCACTGAAACCCAGGCAATACTTGAATTTACACGAAATGGTACAACGGCTTTTTATGGTAATTTTTACTTTTGGATAAATGTTATTGCTTTATTGCTGCAGTCTTTAGTGGCATCCAGATTACTTAAATACGGTGGCTTTGGTGCAATTATTATGATTCTGCCCGTTATCGCTTTAATCTCTTATAGCATTATGGCTCTGCTCCCCATCTTGCTTATCGTAAAAATAATGAAAATAGCTGAAAACTCAACCGATTATTCAATCAATAATACCGCCCGACATGTGCTTTGGCTGCCCGTGGATTCTGTCAGTAAGTATCATGGTAAACCAGCCATCGATACTTTGTATGTTCGTATGGGCGATGGCCTTGCCGCATTGACTGTTTTAATTGGTGTTCAATTTCTGGCTTTGAGTACCACGCAGTTTTTAGTTTTTAATATTCTTCTGGTTATTATCTGGCTGTTTTTCTCTATACTGCTAATTAAAGAAAGACAAAAACTTGTGTAACTATTTAGCGTGTTATTTACATAAAGCCTGTGGTTGCTTATTTTTCTAAGTCGATAGTATGTTTGTTTTCCAGCTTGGCCAGACATCCTTTATCTATTAATAGTAATGTGTTTAAAAGCCTATTATAATTGTGTGCGTAGACATTCAAATAATTATTTCTAGAGTTTAGTTCAAATTCGGTTAGCCCCAATTTAGTGGGATTAATTTTGGATTTGATTAAACCATAAAATCATTAAAGAAGTAGAATATCTAAATATAATGCTGACTTCTTGGAATCATGAATTATGCCCATTGATGAACAAAACTACTATCTATCTACAAGTGAAATCAGAGAAATTTCGGAAATTTTAAATTTGGCAATTGAGAATCATAGAAAATGGTTCGACACACTACATCGCTCAATTATTTTTAATCAAGATTTTCCAAAAGATATTCTTGACGAACTTGCGCATACTAAATGTCAGTTTGGAAAGTGGTATTACGGAAATTTATCACAAGCGTTTAGGCAATACGAAGAATTTAATTTGCTTGAATCCAGTCATCGCTATATGCACGATTATGCAAGAGTTTTAAGTCAAGCTTTTCTTAGCAATGAAGCACCATCTATCGATATTTATAATAAATTTATTTCTTTTCAGAAAGAGGTTATCAGACTTTTACAGGCTTTACATGATAAGTTAATCAATCTTGGACATGGATATGATTCTCTGACAGGATTGTTAAATCGAAATTCTATTACTTTAATTCTAGACAGTGCATATGAAAAATCTATTCGTCACAGAACTTCATATTCAGTAGCGATGATTGACGCTGACCATTTTAAAAAGATAAACGATACTTATGGTCATTCTGTTGGAGATGACGTTTTAAAAACAATTGCCAATCATATGCGCATTAGTTTCAGAAAGTCAGACTGTATTGGTCGAATAGGTGGTGAAGAATTTCTAGTTATTTTACCTGAAACTGAGAAAGAAGAAGCACTAACAGTCCTTGAAAAATATAGAGAATCAATTTCAAATCTAAAAATTAATTCAGAATTAATTATTGTAAACGCGACTGTATCAATTGGGATTTCGCAAGTATCTCAAAATGATGAAGATTCATGGCAAGCCGTAAAGCGTGCTGACTACGCTCTTTATAATTCTAAAGAAAATGGTCGTAATAGGATTACAGTGTCTGAGTGAAAATACAGACTAAAGCTTGACTAATTATATACAACACGTGTTTAAATTTTATTTCCTTTTGACCTAAAGCTGCATAATTAGCAGTTTCTTATTTAGTCACTAAGGGCGTGAAGCAGCCATTTCAGGTGCCTGAAAAAGTTTAGGTAAAGATCCAAATTTTTGATATTGATCGATTTTTAACCAAGTCGGTAATGACACTTTCCGGCAATTGAGGGAAACTTACCATTATCTCCAGATTTTGCATAGCGGCAATTTCAAGCATTGAATTTCCTATTCTTTAAGGTATATTAGATGCACTGGAACAAGACAGTAATTATATTGAAGTTGAAGAAAGTCTGCGACTTAAAGCCTTTGCATACACGCAAGGCTATTGGACTTCCCTCTGCCTGGAATTAAACTAAAAAAACATAGGAAGTAAATAATGAGAACATATCTATTTGCCA
>JAPVVU010000064.1 GCA_028571885.1 Gammaproteobacteria bacterium
GTCCCTGTTCTGCTGATTGATGGGTAAAAATCAGCCAGGGTTTACACAGCGGATTAATACGGATTGCAAACAATGCCGCTACCGTACAAATAAAACCGTCAACAAGGGAAATAATCCCCACCTGCGCACTACGAATATAGCTTGCCGTGAGTGCTGCAATTTCAAAACCACCAAATGTTTGAAGAATTTCAAACGGTGAGCTCAGGTATGCGTTGTGATGTTTGAGTGATTTTTTGATGATCCTAATTTTGTGTTCCAGTCCAATAGAATCAATACCAGTCCCTGATCCAGTTAATTCTTCTGGTTCAATTGATTCCAGAGCACAAACCAGAGCACTTGCACTCGTGGTATTAGCAATACCCATTTCACCCACGATCAATAACTGGCAATCATTTTTTTTGACTTGATCGACTTTATTTTTTGCCTCATTAAACGCTTGTATTAATTGCTTTTTACTCATAGCCTGCTGCTGCAAAAAACTTTTTGTTCCCGGTGAAATCACATGATTTTCAACCAGCACCATAGCAGGTATTTTTGTCACCAGCCCCAGATTAATAACCTGCAGTGATAATCCGTGTTGTTTTGATAACACAGAAATAGCTGCGCCGCCGGCAGAAAAATTTTTTACCATCTCAGCAGTTACTGCCTGCGGAAATGCAGAAACATTTTCCTGAGCTATACCGTGATCAGCTGCATAAATAATAATTTGTGCATGATTAACATTGGGATGCTGTGTTTTTTGTAGTGCCGAAATATTGATTGCAATGGATTCAAGCAGACCCAGTGATCCTTGTGGTTTAGTGAGCTGATTTTGTTTTTCCTGTGCTTGTAGAAAATCAGTTTCATCCATTATATCAATGGGTTCAGATAACCACTCAATCATGTATTTTCTCTGTTTTCTTTTGGGGCTCTTTCAGTATTTGTTCCAGTCCGGCAACAACCAGACTCACGCGCTCACTGATTTGAGCAAGCTCCTGATGCAGGAAACCGGCCTCATCGACATAGCGCCGACTAAGCTCACCCATAGGCACCACGCCCATACCGGTTTCATTACTGACAATAATAATATCAGCCCTTGACTGCTTCAATTGCTGGATAAATTTTTGTTTTTCAACAGCAAAGATATCTGGTTCTGAATGACAAAGTAAATTTGTCAGCCATAAAGTCAGACATTCAATCAAAAGAACGGTATCTGAGTGGTTGTTTTCTTGCAGAATTTTGGCCAGGTTTATCGGTTCTTCAATAAGCTGCCAATGTTCGGGACGTCCCTGCTGATGGTGTTTAATGCGTTCAGCCATTTCATCATCATGAGCCGTTGCAGTGGCAACATAAATGATATTTTTACCATGAGGTTGTTCAGTTTGAGAAATTGATGCGGCTCTTGATTCAGCCAATCGGCTTTTTCCAGAACGAGCCCCACCGAGAATTAATTCTATCAATACGATTCACTTATTAAGAGGTTATTAAAAGGTTAAACAATATTTATGCAAGGAGCCTTCAGCAAATAAAAAGGTGCCTCTGTTGCTTTGCAAACATATTTAAATTGCAAATAAGACACTGGCACATTTTTATGTTTGATGAGAGTTTTACGGTTCTTTAGCAATAACACAACGATTTCTGCCTTCATCCTTAGCCTGATACAAGGCTTTATCGGCACGATTAAATGCTGTTTCAGGAGTATCATTTTCCCAGAAAAGACTGATGCCGCAGGAAATAGTGACTTTGACCTTGCTGCCCCGATAATGAAACTCAAGCTGTTCAATAGAATGACGAATTTTTTCTGCAATTTTAAAACCACCACCCAGAGTTGTTTCCGGCATCAGACCAACAAACTCTTCACCGCCAAAACGTGAAATAAAATCAGTTTCCCGCAAATTTTTCTGTAACAAATTCGCCACGACCTTTAAGACTTTATCACCTGCCTGATGACCATAGGTATCATTTACTTTTTTGAAAAAGTCGATATCCCATACCATAAGGATTAGTGTTGAATTATAGCGTTTCCAACGGGCAAACTCCTGCTGCATACGTTCATCATATGCCATTCGATTCGGCAATTGTGTCAGCTGATCGATCAGTGCCTTATTTTTTGAGTCTAAAACTTGTTGACGCAGTTTTCCGCTTTCAGTTTCAAGTTGTTTTAACTGCTCTGAAAGCTGCTGGTTTTTTTCTTCAACCTGAGCAACTCGTTCACTTTCCTTGTTTCGATGTAAATCAATGTGAGTGAGTATTTTATCCAGATGTGATTGCACTGCATTTTGCATGTCTTCAATATTATCAATGGAAGACACTGAATTACCGATACTTTTTACCTGCTCCTTCACTGCATCATCTAAATCAAGACCATTCTGGTATGACAGCTGATACTCTATGAGACTATTTTGCAGATACTGATCCACTTCTTCAAGGCGGCCGTTAAGCGTCTTCAGAAAACGTTCAAATTCTTTTTGTTCTCGATGAACATTGCTGCGCATTGTGCTGATCAGTTCAGCAATTAATTTTAAAGCTTTTGGTAAATCTTCTGTTGTGACACCATGAGAAAAATCTTCTTTAAGCTGTTCAGCCTGTTCTTTAACGTCATCTTCAAGTGGTAAAAATTCAATCAGTCGAATTAATAACTCATTGTGTTCCAGAATTCTATTGATGGATTCCTCATCAGCATTCTCAGATGATTCAGGGCACTCCATAATGCCTGAATCATGGAGAATATCTTTTAAATCATCTAAAAGAACATGAATTTCTCTAGTGGGCTTAATTTCAAAAATTTTATCTTTTAATTGTTCTTTGACTTCATCACTCACATCCATGCCATCAATGATTGATTCAAGCACATTCTGCACAGTAGCAACAACACTGGTTAATTGTTCCTGATTGAGAGCGATATCTTGCTCTTTTTGAACCGCGTCTTCTGCTTCAAGCAGTGCATAAGGTTCTTTTTTTTCTGTCTCACTGGCGATGACCTCGTCAGTTTCAGCAAGCTGATCACTGTTTTTTGATGGCTCTTTTCCTGCTGATGGCTCTTTTCCCGCTGATGACTCCTTTTCCGCTGAGAATACATCATCGGTTGATAAGTTTGGACTGCCTAAAACTTCCTCTTCCACATTCAATTCATTATCGGGAGAAGGTTTTTTACTTAAAGTTTCTTCTTTGCCGCTAGAGAATAAGTTTTTTAAAAACCCACCATTACTGGATTTATTGTTTCCTGAGACGTTTTCATTGTCTAAAACAGCCTGTTCTACCACATCAGACAAAAGAGCAGTAAAAGATTTGAGTAATTCACTTTGTTCGGGGGGATTTTTAGCCTTAAGACTTTTCAGGAGTTTGCGTGATTTTTTTTCTGATTTTCCTGTCAGGTGCATTTGCTCGATAATTTTAAATAAAAAGCCAGCTTCCCCTTTTGGCCCCGCTTTAGCCATTGTATCAAGTTTTAGAATTTCTTTTGAAACACCGTCCAGAATTGAGCGAATTATCTGATTATCTTTGCCTTTTCGAATGGCTGTACGTAACTCTCCCAGACTACTATCGAGGTTTCTACTATTTCCTTCTGCAGCTAGTGTCAGCCTTGATATAGCCTGCTTGAACAAATCTTCCAGAGACTGCCATTTTTTTTCACGATCCTCAATATCATCAAGACTATCGTAATATTTCTGTTTCCACTGAGAATTTTTATCTGCCATGATGAACTTCTATCTTATAGACCTGGAAATTAAGTTGCTTATATTTTAAATAGTGAGATTATTCTAGTACTTGAACACATTAATTTTGACAGCTTGAGCATTGAGAGTAGGTTGGAGTGAGTGAAACGAAGTCCAACAATTGAGCCTGCTTAGACTATTACAGTTGGGGTTCGTTTCACTCACCCCAACCTACGTTTTGGAATAAGCAGCCTTTAGTACAAGTGAATATGTCAAAATTAATGTGTTGAGATACTAGGTTTAACTATAATAAAAAAAACACCATAAAAAAAGGCATAAGGGAAAAACCTTATGCCTTTAATGACGTTTTTTTGAAATAAAATTCTTTAATCAGGTATTAATTTTTGGACTCTTTTGCAATTTTGTCTGTAAGGTGATCAACTACGTTGAACACATTATCATGGCTTTTTGCCAATGTGCCATTGGTACGATATTTACCTTGAACCACAATATTGGGGACTGATTTAATACCATAAGCCTGTGTCATGGTTTTAGCACGACGGGTTTTGGCCGCAACAGTGAAAGAATTGAGTGCTTGATTCAGTTTCTCAGCACTCACGCCATTTGCTTCAAAAAGCGCCTTTAAATCATCAAAAGATTTAATTTTTTTGCCTTCACCATGCATGGCTTCAAAAATAATCGGATGCATTTTTTCCTGAACTCCCAGCACTTCAGCAGCATAATAAAGTGATGCCAGGGCTTCCCAGTTTTTATTAAAAACAGCCGGTACATGGATAAATTCAACATTATCAGGCTTAGTTTCCTGCCATTTTTCAATATAAGGTTCAAATCGATAACAATGTGGGCAGGCATATGAGAAAAACTCAATGACTTCGACCTTACCATCGGTAGGTGCCGGCTGAACCGTTTTCAGGAGTTCATATTCCATGCCTTCATCAAAATCGGCCCAGGCAAAACTACTCACACTCAGTGCCATCAGCAGGGTCAAAATTTTGCGCATATTATTTTCCTTTTTTCTATAATTGTTGGTATAAGCTCGAGTTAAAGTTTGCCTTCTACTCTGTCTTAAAACTAAAAAAACTTGTTCTATTTTTTTAGTAACTATTCAGCGTAATATTTACAAAAAGTCTGTGGTTGCTTATTTTTCTGACTTTGATTGTCTGAACGAAGTGAGTTCTCAAAGTCAGAAAAATGAGTGACCATAGGCTTACCACAAGTAATTAATAAATACACACTGAATAGTTACTTTTTTTCTTGATAAAAAGTTAGAACAGGTTTTCTTTAAAAAGTTCCATTCTATAACTCACCATAAGAATGTAAACCAGATAAAAACATATTAACACCTATAAAAGCAAAAAGCGTCACAAACAGTCCGATAATAGACCACCACGCCAATGGGCGTCCACGCCAGCCTTTGGTCAGTCTCAGGTGTAGCCAGGCCGCATAATTCAGCCAGACAATCAATGCCCAGGTTTCCTTGGGATCCCAGGACCAATATCCACCCCAGGCTTCAGCTGCCCACATCGCACCCAAAATCGTCGCTAAAGTAAAAAATGCAAATCCTAAAGCAATGGACTTGTACATTACATCATCAAGAATTTCCAGGTCAGGGATACGGTTGATAATGGCGCCATTTCTACCTTTCTTCACCATTGTGTCTTTAATGAGATAGGCCACAGCAAGCATTGCGGCCAGAGCAAAAGCACCATAGCCGACAAAATTGGCCGGCACATGGATTTTCATCCAGTAACTTTGCAAAGCCGGCACCAGTGGCTGGATCTCACTTGCTCCTCGTGAACCAAAACCATACCAGAGTAGAAAAGCAACAGCTGAACTGATCACCAGAAGAACAAAGCCACCCATATTATAGGTTTTGCTTTTACCTTCATAATAGAGATAAAGCAAAGCAGTAATTATGGAAAAAAGAATAAACACTTCATACAAATTACTCACCGGAATATGACCCACATCCACATGAATAAGATACGATTCACGCCAGCGTACCAATAACCCCACCAGACCCATTACTGTGGCAGACCACGTCATTGCTGATGCTGTTTTATTGCTGAACTCAGAGCCAATAAACAAGCCTATAAAGTATGCAGCAGTTGCCAGCACATAAAGTGCTGACATCCACATTATGGCTGATTTACTGGAGATTAAAAACTTCAGAAAAAAGTTGCTCTCACCCAGGCTGAGCTCATTGCCATAGAGATAAATTGAAAACAGAGAAATTAATGCCACAAAGAGAATATAGGCTCGAACAGGTTTCCATAACCAGCCCCAGGCAATAACTGCTAGTGCAGTGCCCCATAAAATACCCACTTCATAGACATCCATAAGGGCTGAATACTTCTGCCAGACAAAAGCTGTCGACATGAGCATAATACCGGCCCATCCCCAGTCAAAGAAACTGAGTTTTCGCCAGAAACTTTGCTTTTCAAAGATATTATCCATCTCCTGACCTGTCATTGACATAATTTAATACCTGTTTTTTATATAAAAATATATTTAAGTTATATTTAAGTTTTAGCTACTTTGTAGAAAATTGCTTATCCAGAAGCTGTGCAAATGCCTGAAACTCAAGAGCAAATTCTTTCTGGTGACGATCACCTGAGCCAGCAACAATAAGCTGCGAACCCTGTTCACCAGATGGCGTAATGATAATCCAGATACGCTTATGGGCGATATAAAACATCAGCACAATACCGATACATAAGAG
Source organism: Gammaproteobacteria bacterium (assembly GCA_028571885.1). Classification (GTDB taxonomy): domain Bacteria; phylum Pseudomonadota; class Gammaproteobacteria; order GRL18; family GRL18; genus GRL18. The sequence goes on from JAPVVU010000064.1 coordinate 6,379, forward strand.
AATACAGCCTAAATAAACTAAATCTTTGCCTGGTGCTTTGGTGATCTGAAAGCCAGATGCCTCTTTGTGCTCAAACGATTTTATTTGTAAAAAGAAGGGTGCATTGTAATTTGCAATCACACCCATAGTATTGACCAGATCATCGTAATATTGTTCCTGAGCTGGGGTAATATTATTGCTGATATCAACACCTTCTGACTTTAACACTTCAAGATAAACGGTTCCCAGGATGGTTTGCAGCACTTTAAAATAGGAGTCAGACACATCCTTTCTCTTGTCTTCAGGCACTTTATCGTTAATGTCATTCAAGACCAGATCAAAGCCACCCTGATTAAATAACTCAGCGAGTCTCTGCATAACCACTGCCATTTGGTTGACCATTTGAGGGTTAGGTATCTTCGCTGACTGCAAAGACAGAGCTGCCGTTTTTTCAGCAATACGCTTCATCTCTTGAGGCTCACTCAACAAAGCACGAAAATCAAAGAATCGTTTTAAACTGACGTCATCATCTGCAGGAATGAAAAGATAACGAAAAGGTTCCGATGTGCTGCTGCGAACACCACTGAGGAAGAAATAGCGTCCTTCCTGTTCCCTGGGAATGACGTAGTTAATAAATTCCTGAGCTTGTCCTGAGCTGTCACGTATACGAAAAGTCAGGCTCGGCCCCATATTCTTAAATTTACGGCCTTTTTTCCCGTCAGGCGTTTCGGCTTCAGGATTAGGCTGGACATTGAATGCTTTAAATTCAGCAAGTTCCAACTTAAATTCACCTTTCGATGTTGGCATAATTCGAGTCTCACCAACCACCTGTTTAAAAGGCATGAACTTCTGAGTTGAAGTATCCAGTGACCAGGCCTGCAGATCCATAATAGAGCCGCCATCATCAAATGAGGCCTGGTAAATGGCAAAATCTTTATATATCAGCGGATGATTGACTTCAATGGTTTTGCTGATTTTTTCACCCGTTTCTTTATCTTCAATAACGACATCACTCTCAAATGATTTGGGCATACCTGAGTCATAATGCTCTATTCGAAAATCATTGAGAGTAATGGTAAAAGGCAGTTCCTGTACTAAAAAACCATTGCGCATCTGCAAAAAAACCAGCCCGGTGGTGCTGCCTTCCGGGATATTGGCATTACCACGAAAAGCATGATTTTCATCGGCTTTAAGACGACTGATATCCGGCACCTGGGAGGCAAACAGGTCACGAGTTTCAGGCTTAAGCTGACCTGCGGCTTCACGCAGTTTCAAATTAAAATTACCGTCATACAAAGCACTCAGACAAATAACGATAATTGCACCATGGGTAAAGAGATAACCCAAACGGTTAACCGCACCTTTTTTAGCAGCAATCGTAATCACACCCTGTTCATTTTTCAAACGAGACTGGTATCCCCCGTTGGCCAGTTTTTCCTGAATAAATTGAGCTGCCTCATCCGGGGCTGTCTGAGTGCCCCATGAACCGGAAGAATGCATCAACTTTAATGATTTAGATGAGACATTCAAACGAAATTGACGCCACTCGCGAATGATAAACGGCGCATAGCGATAGATGCAGGTGGCCGTTGAGATCAGCAAAAAACCCAGTAATATCACAAACCACCAGGCGCTGTAGATATCAAAAAGTTCCAGAGAACGGAATACTTCAAACCAGAAAGGGCCAAATTTTACAATATAGGTATTATAGGCCTGGTTTTGCTGCAATATGGTGCCAATAATGGATGCAATACCGATAATGACAAATAAGCTAATGGCTAATTCCATGGAGCCTAAAAAGCTAAGCATTACTTTAAAGAGACCATGCTCTTTTCGGTTTGAGCGCTCCCGTTCAATAGCTTGCTTTTGAAGCCCACTCTCTTGAGAGTTATTCTCTTCAGAGCTATTTTCTTCAGGATAAGGGTTATCCGATTTTGTTTCGTTACTCACGTTTTAAACTCATATTCTAAATACAGGTGATACATAAAAATATATAGTCAAAAAAAAAGGGTGGTCAAAGACCACCCCCTTTAATCATTATAAAAAGCTAAAAGCCATTTAGCAACACTTTTAAAACCACATTTTTTTAGGGGTTCTTAGGAATTTATTCCTCTAGACCCCCTTATCCCAGTGATTATTATGGCGACAACTTAGGGCTGCAAACCCTGAATATATTGAGCAACGGCCTTAATTTCCGGGTCACTCATGCGTTTTACCGCATTACGCATCATCTTGCTGGCATCATTAGTACGGCCAACAGGCGTACTATCCATACTTTGAGCTGCAGTTCTGAAGTCTTTCAGCTGTTTTTCAACATAGACTGATTTCTGACTGGCTAACTGAGGATAACCAGAACCCGGGTTACCGTTACCTGCAGGACCATGACAGCCCATACAAGCTGGGACACCGATTTCAGCAATACCACCTTTGTAAATTGCTTTACCCGCATCAACCAGAGCAGGGTCTGCCTGGCCAGGTTTTAATTTTTGACCTGCAAAAAATGCTGCAACATCCTGCATTGCCTGATCATCAAGAGGCAAAATCATTGCATTCATGGTTGGGTCTTTACGCTTGCCTTCTTTAAAATCTTTCATTTGTTTGTAAAGAAAAGATGCACTTTGCCCCGCAAGATTAGGAAAGTTTGGTGTAGCCTCTAAAGAGTTACCATCAGCTCCATGGCATGCCACACAGCTTGCCGCTTTTACTTTTCCAGCTTCGGCATCTCCAGCCGCATGTACAACACCTGTCAAACCTGCTAATAAAGCAGCAACGATAGTAATTTTTTTCATGGGTTTTACCTAAATCCTGATGTTTTAAACTTTACTCTTCATACTTTCTATCACTTTCTTTCTCTTTGTAAAAGAATTCTTTAGCAGGAGAAAAGTTTAATAAAATAAGAGTTTATATAATAAATAATAGAAAGTATAAAGAGTGGCATTAAAGATACCCTAAATCCCCTTTTTGGTATCAGGGAAATATTAGGGCAAACTTCATTCTAAGAACTTTATTCTCAGAACCTTGACTTACTTTGCAGCGTTAGCCATATACTCAACCACTTCACGGATTTGAGCTTCAGTCATCTGAGTACCACCATTAGGAGGCATAGCACCTTTACCAGTGATAACGACCTTAACCATAGCATCAGTACCAGTTGCTATTCTAGGAGCCCAAAGCGCTTTGTCGGCAAACTTAGGGGCACCAGCGACGCCTGCATCATGACAGGCAAAACATGCTGTTTTGTAAAGAGCTGCACCATCAGCAACAGCCGCAGCAGAACCAGCCACAAAAGCAGCAGCAACTAGTAATTGAATTGTTTTTTTCATTTTTTACTCCATAAAAGGTGAATTGTATATCGATCCCACTGCCCTGCGGATACCCCACAGTTCAAACAAAAAGGAATTATGTGGAAGGATATCGATAAAAAATTTTGGGCTATTTTACACAAAATGATGTTACTTGACCAACATTTGTTCATAATAAAGTGCTAAAATAGTCAATTATATTGATCTATGCCAACATTCTATTGAATATCTGTGCATCCCAAAGTTTAAAATCCATGAAACGAATCAGGATCAGATTTCAAATTCATACTATCACACGCTAACTGAACAAAAACTTAACATGTCACAAACACCACCTAACCACTATCGTTGTGCTGAATTCTTACTCAGCGTCAACAAATGGAGTCAACTGCCCCATGATGAGGCGATAGAAGTTGCCTTTGCAGGGCGCTCCAATGCAGGGAAATCCAGCGCTATTAATACCATTACTGATATTAAAAGCCTCTGTCGAACCTCCAAAACTCCTGGACGAACACAGATGATCAACTATTTTTCAATTGATTCTAATCGACATTTAGTTGATTTGCCTGGTTATGGGTATGCAAAAGTGCCGCTCAAAGTAAAACAACACTGGCAAAATTTATTAGAACGTTATTTGATTGATCGCTCATCACTGAGGGGTGTCATGATGATTATGGATGTGCGTCGTCCTTTAACAGAATATGACTGTTTAATGCTGCAATGGTGCCAAAAAGCAGACATGTCAGCACACATTCTGCTGACCAAAGCAGATAAATTCAAACGAGGAGCAGCCAAAAATATACTTCTCAAGGTCCAGCAGACCCTCAAAAGCGATTATCCCGGCACCAGCGTACAATTATTTTCTGCCCTGAAAAAAACCGGTGTAGAAGAAGCAAGGGAAAAATTAAATCACTGGTTTGAATTAGATGATTTGAAATAGATGGTTTGAAACAAAAAAAACCCCACTCAAGGTGGGGTAAAAAAGGGATTAAGTGAAGTGTTCACAAGGCTTAAGCTTTATGCACACTATAATTGAGACCACCCCGATTTCTAATAGTTCAAATTAATTTAATTTTAAATCTGAAAAGAGCAAATATCTGTCCGATTTATTTACTATTCTAAAATTCAGCCTATAAAAAGACCCTAAATTATGAATGAAATAGTCGCAAAACTATCAGAGTTTTTTACCGAACTCACAAAATACATCAAAGCGCCAAAATATTTGCTTGCGGGCCTTATTATTCTTTTTATAACCGTCGTTCTATTTCCAATCTTAAAATTTCTGGCCATTACCCTGGCGGTTATATTTATTTTTATCGGATTTAATCCGGAACATGATCTCAGTAAGCAGGTAATGGAATTTTTTAATAAATTAAAGTAGCTATTATTTACTCTTACAACAGCTTTTCCTGCAAAGGCATTTTAGAGAAAGATATTCCTGACCAGCCCTGCTGCATAAAATTACGAATATTCTGGTGATCTCCAGCCTCTGGATTTTTTAACACATCATCCCGGTAATAGGCACCAAAACAGGCCAGAGTCTGCTCCTTCGATAACTTTTGCAGCTGCGCAAAGGCAAACAGTTTGCAGGAACCGGAATTTTGTCCCGCTTCATTTAATAGTTCACCATTTTGAAATTCAGTTTCGGTAAAATCATACAGCATTTCAATCACCGACATGGTATCTGTAAATTCAACCGCTTCAGGGCTGTCATTTATTTTTTGTAAAAAATTATTCAGTGTCATTTCCAGTGTGCGCCTTTTTTAAATCTCTTCCATAAAATCCAGCATCGCCTGATGTCGGATGGTTTTTCGATGGTTTGCCCAGAGTTCTTTGA
>JAPVVU010000065.1 GCA_028571885.1 Gammaproteobacteria bacterium
ACATCTATCTGAAAAAAACCAAAAGTGTTCACGTTCACAACAGAATAGGTGTTCATTTGGTTCTGTCGCAAATAATTCCTGAACACGCACAATCTGACTATGATCAGATTTTATGCAGCTAATGACTTAACATAACGTCCCAAACCAGAATATTTAGCATCCTATAATATAGCTTTCAGAAATACAAAGCTGTAATTTCATGTAATTGATAAAGTTTGGATTTGATACTGTCAAGATTCTTTACACAGAGTCGAAAATGACCTTAAGCACTAATTGAAGAGGTAAGCCAGTGCCTAATATATAATTGATTATTCAAGCTATTGTGTACTAACATATTAACAACTATTTAAATCATTATATAATTTGACACAATACCTTGGATAAAAAATTATTAAGACTGCTGGCCAGACCTCTTTCTCAGCAGCAAAAAACAAAGTTATGGCGATTACTTCTTCGTTTGCGCTATCGTCTCCATACAAGACTCGGCGAATACCCAGACGTACTTTTTAAGATTTATTCTCTTTTCGATCTTTACTCGGACTATATTGTTAATCAAGATTGTGCTCTCGTCATAGATGCCTTTCCTCGTTCAGGCTCCACATTTGCTGTATATGCGTTTCACTTGGCGCAGCAAGGCCATCCTGTAAAAGTCGCCTGTCATCTTCATGTCCCGGCACACATTATTCGCGCCTGTAAGTTAAATGTTCCCTCGCTCGTCATCATACGCGATCCAAAGGAAGCAGTAAGCTCCGCGATTATCCGTGAACCTTATCTATCGATAAAAGAGTATTTGTTACGGTACAAGTCATTTTATACGAGGCTGGAGTCTTGCCGAGGACAATTTTTTCTGGCCCATTTTGATCAAGTGGTAAACCATTTTGATGAGGTGATATACAAACTAAACAAAAGGTACGGCACTTCATTTCAAGAATTTGATTATACTAGGGAAAACCTTGCCCACATTGAGCATCAAATGCATCTTCGGCATCAACAGTATGGTGGAGGTGCGGGTCAGAGCTACCTACCTAATCCGATAAAACAGAAGGCAAAGCAGTCGGTGGATTTCCGAAATAACGAGATGCTTCTCAAACAATGCGATGAGATTTATCAACGGTATTTAACGTACTTTGATTAATTTCCTCGTAATTGGTAATGAGTTTTTCTGTTGATGTACCACATTTGACTCGAAACGCCTACATGGATTATATAATATTAAATAACTATATTGGGACGCTCTCGACTTGGTGTAAGAAATTTTAACAGTTCGTTGGCCATGAATTTTGCCTACTAATCTGATACTTGAAATTGCAGCTTCTCATCCAAACTGGTTTGAATATGGAATTGCTAATTTTCCGCTAAAGGTCATCAAGAGCAGTTCCCAGATATAATTTGGAATTTTTAATTATGAATATTCGCATGAAAAAAAGTTTTTATGCATGTCATATTTTTGAAAAAAAGAGAAAATTCTCTATATTACATAAGGTTGCTTAGAATTTATTTGTTTGAAAAATATAATTATGCTAATATTTTTCTGATAATATAAAGTTATATTTAAAAATTGACCAGGTATGAAAACAAAGCATTTTGAAAATTGATTCTTTCACAAATCCTCTGGATAAACTTCCGCCTATTCTTAAGAAAAATTTAGACCAAAATCTATGTGTCTGCAATGAGGTTCTTAAGATGGATATTATCAATGCCATCGTAAAGGGGGCTACAACAGTGGAAGAGATTAAAAAACAGACCTATGCCACTGTGGGAAGTGGCTGTTGCACTCAACAGATAGAGCGGTTGATTGAGTGTCTTTGTTCGTCAGAACCAGAGAAGTAACTCCCTTCCCCAATCTTTAGAACAGAGGGCAGAGTCCAAAAAACAAATTGATTGAAACAGAACTGATATAAAGTCGGGCTTTGTGCTCTAAGCGGAATAAGACCAACCTATCATTCAAACAGCTGTAACAAAAACGAACCTGTCTGATGATATCGTATTGTTAAAAGTAACATAGAATAAATACTTTATTCGAATCAGTGAAAGGTACTGTAAGGTCTTACATTGTGCATAATCAATTGTTGTTAGTTATAAAAAATACAAGTAGGATGCAGATATTATGAATACGATGGCATAATAAAATAATGTTTTAGCACAACACATTATTTTATTATCAGAAAATTATTAAAAATGACCTGAATGTGTTGGGTTGTCATTAATGAGAATGGATAGTATACAACTACCATCGGTACTATGACCTGAGTCTGGGACGTTATATCACTTTTGATCCCATTGGACTTGATGGTAGCCTCAATACCTATGGTTATGTTTACCAAAATCCATTGTACTGGATAGAGCCGACTGGTATTACCTCAATAAATGTATCAAAGTAATTCAATTGTGGCTAGCCGTCTATTTTAGCATTGGCATAACGCGTCTGAAATAAACAGAATTACTTCATCCTTGATTACCAGAGCTAATGAATTTAATTCTAACGTTCTATATATGATTGATTGAATACTATTAATTAATTAACACAATTGGGACATTAATATCTTTTTGAATTTTATGATTATTCAAAAAATCAGTGATTAATAAATCATGTGAGTCTGTCACCAGATACTGTAGTGTGCGGTGCTTCATAAGATAGTTTTTAATGTCGCTGACTGAGTCATTGATTAATTTAACCAACCGAATATCAATACCATTTTCATAAAAACTAGACCGGGCCAGCTTATAGAATGACTCAGATACTGTATTTTTATGCATGCCATGAAATAAAACGTCGACAGAATAATTATTTGAATTGGCCAAAATATAACTTAGAACATTTTGATTAGTTGTATCATTACACAGCAAAGCAATATGTTTTTTGTGATCTATGAACTGAGCTGGATTAATAATCCTGGATTGGTCTGCATAAATCTGTGGTTTGTTTTCAACAGGACGATCATTAAGAATCCGATCTTTTTCAGATGAAGACAGGTACTCATCTGCATATTGTGCAGATAAACCATTTAATATTTTATTTAAACTTTTTATCATTTTATTTGCCTTATAATAAGAGTTATTCGTACTTATCTTATATATAGCAAGTAATGTGCCACCAAATATAATAATGTAATGCATTGAATTATAAGAAAAATAAAACAATAAAATTTATAGGGTGTTGCAATAAGTAACATAGAATAAAGACTTTATTCTAATCAGCTAATATTGCTTCTTTTGGCCGGTGCTGCAGATTGCAATAGCAGTGTTTCAATAATGAAATGTGTAATTGGGTTTTTAAACTCATTGCAGTCTCATCCTAAAGTATATTCCTGATGCATTACGGGCATTTCCACATGAGTATTTTTCAATTTGTCAGCGAAAATGCGCATACTTTTTTCTTCACCATGAACAAGAAAAGTTGTTTTTGGATCACCTGTCTGCTTATGCCAGGCAAGTAGTTCCGATTGATCGGCATGTGCTGAAAGACCACCAATAGTATGTATGCTCGCTTTTACCTGAATTTCTTCACCATAAATTTTTACTCGATCTGCCCCGTCAATAATTCGGCGAGCCAATGTACCTCGGGCAGCAAAGCCTACAAAGACAATACTATTTCGTTCGCCCCATATATTATGCTTTAAATGATGACGAATCCGACCACCGGTGCACATACCAGAACCAGCCATAATGACTGCACCACCGCTAATCATATTGATAGCCATAGATTCAGAAGTCTCCCGGGTAAAATGTAATCCCGGAAAATCAAAGGGATCACTGCCGCCATGTGTGACTTTCAGCGTTTCTGTATTATAACATTCAGGATGACGTTCAAATATTTGTGTCGCAGAGATCGCCATGGGCGAGTCAAGAAATACGTTAGCATAATGCTTGATGCGTCGATTACTCACTCCTTCTCTCAGGTAGTAGAGGATTTCCTGTGCACGTTCCAGGGCAAATGTTGGAATAATAACATTGCCTCCACGCCCTATTGTTTCATTAACGATATCATAAAACTCATCAATAGAAGGCAGTAATTGCTTGTGCAGACGATTACCGTAAGTGGTTTCCATTACAACCGTATCAACTTTAGGTGGTGGTGTTGGGTTGCGCAGGATTGCACGTCCTCCATAACCAAGATCACCTGAAAACAGCAGACTATGCTTCTGTGCATCTTCTTCAAGTTCTAAAAATATACTGGCGGAACCAAGAATGTGCCCGGCATCCAGAAAAGTAGCACGAATACCGGGAGCAATTTGTATAGGATTATTATAAGTTGCTCTTCGTTGAAAAGATTCCAGGCAATTTAAAGCATCCAGCGTAGTGTACAATGGTTCAATTTCATTGCTGTGTTTATGGTTAGTAGAACCATGGCGACGTTTGGCTTTGCGTTTCTGATAACGAGCGTCTTCTTCCTGTAATCCGGCAGAATCAAGCATGATTAATCGTGCCAGTTCAACCGAAGCTGAGGTGGTGATCACCTCTCCCGTAAACCCTCGTTTGCTGAGCAAAGGAATACGTCCGCAGTGATCAAGATGAGCATGGGTAAGTAAAACAAAATCAATCGATTTTGGATCAAAACCAAAATCTTGAGAATTTTCTTCAGCCAGTTCCCGTCCACCCTGAAATAAACCACAATCAATTAAAATGCGTTTGCCCGCACATTCAAGCAGATGACAGGAGCCGGTAACATCCTGAGCCGCACCGTGAAATGAAATTTTCATCATAATTCCTTTTTTAATCTACTTTATATGTTGTTATATTAAAAAGTATAATGAAACTAAAGATTTTAATCATATAATAAAGTTTATAACCATTAGGCTCTATTTTTATATAAAATAAAATGACTTAACTCATATCAAGTTTATTTAGTTTTAGCGGTTATTTTATCCAGTGAAAATGATAATATTAGTTTATCCGTTTTAAATAATGAGATAAATCCAATCATGAAGACTCTAAAGCTTCGAAAAGTTGCCATTGATACCTATAAAGAAAATGTTGCTTACTTACACCGTGATTGTCCACTATATCGTAGTGAAGGTTTTCAAGCTCTCAACAAAATTGAAATTAGAGACGGTACTGAAACAACTCCCGTTATTGCTGTGCTGAATATTGTTGATGATGAAACAATTATCGCTCCAGATGAACTGGGATTGAGTGAACAAACCTTTTCACAGTTTAACGGCATAGAAAACAGTGCCGTCTATGTTAATCATGCCACACCACCCACTTCACTACGCCTGGTACATGAGAAAATTGCAGGGAATAAACTTGGAAAAAAAGACTTTCTGCATATCTGTGAAGATATTGTCAATAACCGTTACTCCAAAATAGAGATCTCTGCATTTCTTGTGGGTTGTGCCGAAGGCGGACTGGAAAGAGATGAAATGCTCTATCTTACCGAGGCCATGGTGGAGACGGGTCAAAGCCTTGACTGGGGTGAACCTATGGTTGTGGATAAACACTGTATTGGCGGCATTCCAGGTAATCGTACCACCATGTTAATTGTGCCTATTGTTGCAGCTCACGGTATGTTGATGCCCAAGACTTCCAGTCGAGCCATTACTTCGCCTTCGGGTACATCAGATACCATGGAAGTGCTGGCAAAGGTAAATCTTAAACCGGATGAATTACGTTCTATTGCTCAGCATCAGCGTGGTTTTATTGCCTGGGGAGGCTCGGCAAACCTGGCACCGGTTGATGATATTCTGATATCAGTGGAACGACCTCTGGCACTGGATTCAAAAGGTCAGATGATTGCTTCTATTTTGTCTAAAAAAATTGCTGCCGGTTCCACACATTTACTGATTGATATTCCCATGGGCCCTACAGCAAAAGTGCATACCCAAAACGAAGCACTCAAACTACGCAAATTATTTGAATATATTGGCGATCGATCCAACCTGAATCTGGAAGTTGTTATCACTGATGGTCGTCAACCCATTGGCAATGGTATCGGCCCATCTCTGGAAGCACGGGATGTGATGCAGATACTACAAAATGATCCGCATGCACCTGTGGATTTAAAAGAAAAATCATTACAACTGGCGGGGCGAATATTAGAATTTGATCCAGATGTAAGAGGAGGACAAGGTTATTATCTTGCACGGGATCTGCTTGAGTCAGGTCGGGCACTGAAAAAAATGGAAGATATTATTGCGCTTCAGGGCAGTAACCTTATCCCAACCAGGCCTGCACAATTTCATTATCAGGTACTGGCTCCAACAGCAGGCTTTGTCAATGCCATTGATAATCTGCAAATTGCACATATTGCCCGAATGGCGGGTGCCCCTATGGATAAGATTGCGGGTATCGACTTGCATAAAAAACTCAATGACCCGGTTGAAAAAGATGAACCGCTTTATACAATTAATGCTGAATTTAATGCAGATTATCAGTTTGCCAAAACCCTGGCTGTGAAAAACTCCGGCTACACAATTGGAGAATACAATGAGTTTTGAAGCACAACAAGCCTTGGTTATTGCTTTTCCAGATTATGCAACTCAGGCAAAACAGTTTGCCGCAGCCGCAGAGCTCCCATATGTTACCGTTAATCTGCATCGCTTTCCCGATGCAGAAAGTAAATTGCAGCTCCCTGAGAGTTTGCCGAAGCACGTTATATTCTTTTGCAGTCTGGACAATCCTAATGAAAAATTAATAGAGCTGATCCTTGCCGCTGCAGGTGCAAGAGTGATAGGTGCCAGGAGAATTTCTCTGATTGCGCCTTATCTTTGTTATATGCGGCAGGATAAAGCTTTTCATGCAGGTGAGGTGATTAGTCAGCAAGTGATTGGAAAATTACTGGCAGACTATTTTGATAATGTGTTAACTGTGGATGCGCATTTACATCGCATTCATCATCTGTCAGAAGCCATTCCAGCCAAGCAAGCCATCAATATAACTGCCACCGATCCGATGGCTCACTTTATTCAGCATCATATTGAGAACCCATATTTAATGGGACCAGATGGTGAATCAGAACAGTGGGTGACAAATATTGCTACTCAATACCAAATGGATTATGGCGTTGCACTAAAAGAACGCTACGGTGATAGAGAGGTAAAAGTCAGCATCCCGGAAGGAAATTATCAGGGGCGTAATATCGTATTAGTTGATGATGTGGCCAGTACCGGAAAAACATTAATTGAAGCAGCCAAAGCACTGCTGAAATACCACCCTGCTTCACTGTCAGTTCTAGTCACCCATGCACTGTTTGTTGATGATGCTATTGTTCAGCTTAAAGAGACAGGCGTGGAAAATATCTGGAGCTGTGATTCTATTACGCATGCAACCAATGCAGTAAAACTGGCGGACATACTAGCGATAAATTTTAATTCTTTTATAGCTGACTGAGTATTAGAGCCTGTCATTTATTATTGGGCGATTTGACGCAGTCCGAGCTCAATAATGAATGACAGGCTCTGATGCGGATGTTAAATAAAGAATGTTCACTATTTCCCCTCATGGGGCCTACTTTTGGTGGAATACTTATTTGGGTCAGTTCATGCGGGTATGAAAAAATTTCAATTTATTTCATTCAAATCAAATGGTGCTTTTCCTGACCCAGTTGTATACCTCTGCGCATATCTGAAAAAGGCTGTATCTGTAAATCGCGTAATTTTTTGGGATTATCCGGATCCCCTATCCAGATTGGATGATTGGTAAATAATGGATTGACGATACTGCGACTGGCATCAAAACCAGCAAATGTAATGCCTGCCAGATCAGCCCATGTATAAATAAAATCAGAGGTGCTGTAGGCTCGGTGAACTATAGTGCTTTGCTTGTGTTCTAATGAGCTATGCTTTTTCCATGAGTCACTTTGCCAGAGCAGAAATGGAATGGTGTACATTTGACTGGTAGGCGCACCCTCATTTCTTCCTGCAAAAAGATGTTCAGGGTTATCATAAACCTCTTCACCATGATCGGAAAAATAAACCAGATAGCCGTGTTTCTTACTCTTTTTAAAGGATTTAATTAAAGTCGAAACCACGTGATCATTGTAACGAACAGCATTATCATATTCATTAAATTCTTCGACTTGACGATCACTCAGCCACTTCGGCAAGTGTTTATTTCCACTAAAAAATGAAAAGTTCTCAGGGTAACGATAATGATATTTTCGATGAGTACCCAGCAGATGGACAACAATAAATTTTTTGTCGGTTTTATCATTTAGGATTTTTTCAAACGGCTTGATAACGACACCATCATACTGGGCAGAATCTTGTGAGCGATTATTATTTAAATAAATCTGCTCGTCGGCCTGTTTTGAAAATGTCGTCAACATGGTATTTCGCTTTGTTTGAGTCTGCTGATTGGTGACCCAATATGTTTTATAACCAGCCTGTTTCATGAGATTCATCAGAGTCGGCTGCTTTAGATAGAGATCAGGATTTTTTTCATCTGCAAAGGATAACACCTGCTGCAAGGTTTCGATTGTATAGGGGCGAGGGGAATACACCTGGTCGAATACCAGCAGGTCATCTTTTATGGACATGAGTTCAGGTGTGGTATCACGTTCATAACCATACAAACCCAGTCTCTGCCGATTGGTGGATTCACCAATAACTAACACCAGTGTATTTGGTGTAGTGCTGTTTTCATCTTACAGTTCTTTCAGCGGCGGCAAGTTTTTATTGGCCAGTAAGTATTGTTCTATATCATGTAATTGATTCTTGTATTTAATATAGCCCATAACAAGGTGCCATGGTGCTGCTGGCTCCATTCGATCCATCTGTTTGGCGATAGCCCGGTCAATATTATCATTTTTTATAGTAACGGATTTAAATAAGGGCCAGCTGATAATGGAAAAAAATGAGAGCGCGAGTAATAAACGATATTTAGGTGAGCCGTCCATTGGCTTCGTTTTTTTCCACATAAAAAATGGAATTAAGCTGTAAATCAATAATGCGGGTAACATCCACCAGTAAAAATAAGATTCAAGAAATTCACTACCTTCAGAAAGATTAGATTCAAAGATAATATAAAGGACACTTTGAGAAAAATCTTGTCCATACAAAGCCAAATAGCCCATCGAAACAAGAGATGTTGCCCATAATAATAATCCCGTTATTGCAGTAATAATCCGGGTAAAACGAGGCATCAGCAAGATAGGAATAAACCATAAAAAACTCATGTAGATTGCTTGTCTAAGCCCCACGCCTCCAGCTTGACCACTGGCAAATATAATGAGTTGATAAAGACCTGAAAAGTAAAAAAAGAAAAGGTAGTGCAGCCAGAAATTAGACCACGAAAGAGAGTTTTTGGATGACTCTTTGAATGACATAGTTGATAATAACGACATATTGACCTTGATCACAATTAATAAAAACCATTTTTAATTGTCTACAATAATCTATAAACCTTAAGAAAGTATTAAATCCGTTATATTTTGCTCATCCCGTTTCTCTGTTTATAACATGCAATAATAAAAACTACTGGCATTCTTTAAAAATCAAGGCATTACACTTTGAGCATACTTTTTTATCCAATCGCTTGTAGATAGATGCAATGGCTTCAGGTTTTGAATCAAAGAAATGATTGTTTCCCAGTTTTTTAATAAAACCTGATTTAGCAGAAAATTCATAAACAGAAGATTTCATATTAACAAAATATAAACCGCCACCCATTTTTTTCAAACTGCTATGTTCTGCCATCAGACCTTCAGCACCGGCCAAATCAATAAAGTTAATACCAGATGACACGATTAAAATATGATAAATCTTTTCATTTTCAACAATGTGGGCAATCCGGTTTTGAATATGATTGATAGAGCCAAAATAAATAGACATATCAATACGTATAATTTTCAGTTGCGGACATTGTTTTACGGGTTTTTTATTGATATTAACGAATTTTCTGTTTGTGTCACCCACTTCACCATCAAAGGATAGTGTAGGTATCCTGGGTGTTGATGTTTTTGCCAGAAACAAAACCAGTGAAAGTATGACACCCAGGTAAATAGCAAATTCCAGCTCCAGAAAAAGCGTGGCAAAAAAAGTGGTCAGCAGGATACTGGTTTCTGATTTGCTGAATGAAAAGGTATGTTTAATCTTATGAAAATCAATTAAATTATAGGCAACCAGTAAAATAACACCACCCATTGCTGCAATGGGCAGATAAGCAGTTAATGGCGCGATTAATAACACAATTATCATCAGGAAAAGGGCTGCTAAAATGGCCGATAAAGGTGTTTTTGCCCCGGCTTCATAATTAATTCCTGAGCGCGTAAATGAACCTGAACCCGCATAGCTGGAAAAAAAGCTGCCGGTTATATTAGACAGTCCCTGGCCTATAAATTCCTGGTTTGAGTCAATACGCTGACCGGATTTTGTTGCTACCGCACGGCTGATCGATACGGCTTCAATTAAACCCAATAAGGCTACAGCGAATGCCTCTGGTGCAAGTAGTTTTATCGTTTGAAAGGAAAATTCCGGATGTGATAGCGGCGGCAGGTGGGCAGGGATCTCACCAACTAGCTTAATATCAGTATAATTTTTAAAAAAAAGTGCCAGTACACTGCCAATAATCATCCCAATGAGCAAATTGGGAAGTTTAGGTGTTAAACGTTTGGCAATGAGTGCACTGACCAGCGTTGCAATACCAATAATTAGCAGATAGAAATTAATCTCTCCAATGCCTGCATACAGGTCCATCCAGGTATGAAAAAAAGTTTCACCTTTGGGTACAAAAATACCGGTAATATGTTTAAGCTGGCTAGTGGCAATTAAAATGGCCGCCCCTGCAGTAAATCCAATAACAACAGTATGCGAAACAAAATTAACCAGTGAACCTAACCTGGCCACACCAAAAGCAAATTGATAGACCCCGGCCAAAAAAGTCAGTGTCAGAGCCATGGAAACAAATTCTGGTGTGCCTGGGGTCGCATGATGACTCACTGCTGAAAAAACAACAATTGAAATAGCTGTTGTTGGACCTGATACCAAATGAAATGATGAACCAAATAATGCTGCAATGATAGGCGTTACCATTGCAGTATAAAGACCAAATTCTGGTGGTAATCCCGCAATCGTTGCAAAGGCCACGCCTTGTGGAAGAACAATTACAGCGCCGGTTAAACCAGCCACAAAATCCGCTTTTACGGACTCTTTTGTGAGTAATTTAAACCAGATAAGAAAAGGGAAGAATGACTCAAGTTTCATTTATAAATCCTAAAGTGACTATGCTGGACAATAGCCGATCTATTTTATACGAAAGAGTAAAATTTTACAGTAATAATATCATAATAAATTAATATAGCTTTAAGCATTCCTTAAGCTTTATTGCATATAATCCGCTTGCAATAGATTCATTGTTTTTACTAACTCAAAAAGGAATTAGCTTATGTTAGATAATATTAACCTTGTTAAACCAGGATTAGCTCTGGTTTTTATTGGTTTGTTTTTTGGACTGTCTATGGGTATTTTATTCGGTGTAAACGAAGATGCTGTAAAGGGATACATTGAT
>JAPVVU010000066.1 GCA_028571885.1 Gammaproteobacteria bacterium
GTCACCATTTTATAACCTACCCTTAATAAGAGAATAATATTTTTATCAGGAGTCGATTATGACTTTAGTACAAAGTAAAACGACAGCATTGTCTCCTAAAAATGAGCAGCTGCGTCTAGCTGCTATTCAACACTTCGAAATTCTGGATACCCCGGCTGATGGCGCATTTGACCGATTAACGCAGTTATCCGGGCGCATTTTTGGAGTCCCTATCGCCATTATCACTATTGTAGATACGGATAGAATCTGGTTTAAATCAAAGCTGGGCCTTGATGTGTCTGAAATTGGCAGAGATCCAGGCCTATGTGCATCGTGCATATTACAAGATGATGTCATGGTGATTACTGATGCAAAAAAAGATGCCGTGGCATTAACAAATCCGCTGGTAGCAGGCGAATTTGGTCTGCGTTTCTATGCTGGAGCGCCGTTAAAAACTCGTGATGGGATGAACATTGGTACATTCTGTGTTATTGATCGTGAACCAAGAGAATTTACACAAAGTGAACAAGCTTCTCTAGCGGATCTTGCCGCCATTGTGATGGATGAAATGGAACTGCGAATGAGCAGTCGGCAGCTGCTTTTGCAAAATTTACGCACAGTTGAAGAAGCAGAAAAAGAAGCAAATACCGATCGGATGACTGGACTGGGCAATCGTCGGGCTTTTGAAGCCGATATTTTGGAGCTGGAACAATTGATCAGCCTGGGAAATATATCGGATCTAATCATAACCGTCATTGATCTGGATGGTTTAAAACAGATCAATGATATTCACGGTCATGCGGAAGGTGACAGGCTCATACGGACGTTTAGCATATTTCTCAAGGACATTTTGAGAATTAATGACCGGGTTTATCGTATAGGAGGCGATGAATTTGTGATTTTTACGCCATTATCTTCAAAACCAGATTTGCTGAAAATAAATGATCGTATCGCTGAAGCGGTAGAAAAAATGAGGCTTGAAACTGGATTTGATGAAGCGGGGGCCTCTTTCGGTATGGCACTTTTGTCTGCAGCAGAATTTAATGTATCTCAGGCATTAAGAATGGCCGATCAGAAAATGTATGAAGCAAAGAAAAAACGACTTTGAAATTGTTTTTCATAAACTTTCAAGTATTATCATCTATCCAGCCTGCAATCGAAGAAGAAATTTGCCTTGTCAAAAGAATATGAGAGTACACCTCAACTAAAACGCCGTTTCTGGAGCGCTGCTTTCTGGCAAGGGCAAGGTAAGTCCTGCAGTAATACTGGCTAAAGACTCTTTATCGGAGCATACATTGAAAGCAGTGACTCTCTATAACTGACTGCTCCCCCCTTAAGCACTTATTTAAATTCCCGCAAAAAATTTGCTCAGATATACGCTTGAAAATTAGGCTTTATCCCCCCTTCATATAGGCGAATGAGTCATTGTAATATAGCTGGTAATTCCCTATACTAAGGCGAAGAATTATGTAATATTTATTTGCCACTTGTAACTATATGAAAAATAAGTAAATAAAAGTTTGATTGTAAAGTGTGTTCACTGCAAATGGTGAATTGCTGATGAATATCTTTGTTATTATCACCAATACTAAATAATGAAACGCTAATGCCGGATGGTTAATTTATCAGGCATCAGCGCATGGCAGGAGATTAAACCCATGTCGAACCAGAATTTAACACAGCTCTCTGAGCAGGATATCGATCAGCTGGAAACACAGGAGTGGCTGGATGCTCTTGAAAGTGTACTGGAAGTTGAAGGTCCTGAGCGAGCTCATTTTTTAATTGAGCAGATGATTGAGAAAGTGCGCCGTTCCGGTGTTAATCTGCCTCATTCATCTAATACTGCTTATGTTAATACTATTCCTACTCATCTGGAGCAGGCTATCCCCGGTGATGTGGCAATTGAAGCAAGAATTCGCTCTCTGATCCGCTGGAACGCGGCAGCCATGGTGGTGAGAGCAAATCGTAAATCCACAGAACTGGGCGGACATATAGCCAGTTTTGCTTCAGCAGCGACTTTATACGATGTCGGTTTTAATTATTTTTTCCGTGCACCTACCCATGAACATGGTGGTGATATGGTTTTGTTCCAGGGACATTCCGCGCCTGGTATGTATTCACGTGCCTTTCTGGAAGGCCGTTTGGATGAGGACAAACTGGATAAGTTTCGTCAGGAAGTTGATGGTGATGGTTTATCTTCCTATCCTCATCCCTGGTTAATGCCTGATTATTGGCAATTCCCCACCGTTTCTATGGGCCTGGGTCCTATACAATCCATTTATCAAGCACGTTTTATGCATTATATGCATGATCGTGGTCTGTCGAGTACACGCGGACGGAAAATCTGGACATTTATCGGTGATGGTGAAACTGATGAGCCGGAAACTCTGGGGGCTATTTCACTGGCTTCACGTGAAAAACTGGATAATCTAATCTGGGTGATCAACTGTAATCTGCAGCGTCTTGACGGCCCGGTACGTGGTAATGGCAAAATCATACAGGAACTGGAAGCCGTTTTCCGTGGTGTGGGCTGGAAAGTCATTAAAGTTATGTGGGGCAGTTACTGGGATCCTCTGCTGGCTAAAGATAAAGATGGTTTGCTAAAACGTCGTATGATGGAATGTGTTGATGGTGATTACCAGAACTACAAATCCAAAGACGGAGCCTATGTTCGAGAACACTTCTTTGGTAAATACCCCGAATTAAAAGCCATGGTTGCCAATATGTCAGATGATGATATCTGGCGTCTCAATCGTGGCGGCCATGATCCCCATAAAGTCTATGCAGCCTATAAAGAAGCGGCTGAAACAGTTGGTCAGCCAGTGGTTATTCTGGCTCATACTGTGAAAGGTTATGGTATGGGATCGGCCGGTGAAGGGCAGATGCGTACGCATTCCCAGAAAAAACTGGATGCTGAAGAAATGATTGCTTACAAAAATCGTTTCAGTATTCCTATCAGTGATGAGCAGGCTGCTAAAGCTGATTATTATCATCCGGGCAAGGACAGTGATGAATACAAATACATGATGTCCAGGCGTGAAGCGCTGGGTGGTTTGATGCCGGTGCGTAATCGTACTGCAGCGCCTCTGGATGTACCAGAAGTGTCCATTTTCGAACCCCTGTTAAAAGGTTCCGGCGATAAAGAGATGTCCACCACAATGGCCTTTGTGCGTATGCTGACTTTGCTCAGCCGTCATAAAAAAATGGGTGATAATATCGTACCGATTGTGCCTGATGAAGCCCGTACATTTGGTATGGAAGGTATGTTCCGCCAATTGGGTATTTATTCATCTGTTGGACAACTTTATACCCCTCAGGATAAAGATCAGGTGATGTTCTATAAAGAAGATAAATCCGGTCATATCCTTCAGGAAGGTATTAACGAAGCAGGTGCAATGTCTTCGTGGATTGCAGCAGCGACAGCCTATAGTAACCATAATGTTAACATGGTGCCGTTTTATATTTACTATTCCATGTTTGGCTTCCAGCGTGTGGGCGATCTCATGTGGATGGCGGGTGATATGCAGGCTCGCGGCTTCCTTATGGGGGGCACGGCAGGAAGGACAACTCTGGCAGGTGAAGGACTGCAGCATCAGGATGGTCATTCTTTGCTGACCGCAGCAACCATTCCAAATTGCGTGACTTATGATCCGACGTTTGCTTATGAACTGGCGGTAATTATTCAGGACGGCATGCGCCGTATGTATAAAGAGCAGGAAAATGTGTTCTATTACATTACTGTTATGAATGAAAATTATAAGCAGCCTGCACTGCCTAAAGGTGTTGAGAAGGGCATCCTGAAAGGTATGTACCTTCTTCAGGGTGGCGGTAAACGCCGTAAGAAGATTCAACTGATGGGCTCGGGTACGATCTTGCGTGAAGTCATTGAAGCCGCACGTATTCTGGATGAAGACTGGTCAGTTGATGCGGACGTCTGGAGTGTCACCAGCTACAACGAATTGCGCCGTGAAGCACAGGATGTGGATCGCTGGAATATGCTGCATCCTCTGGAAGAAGCGAAAGTTTCTTATATTGAAAAATGTCTCAAAGATCGCCGTGGTCCGGTTCTTTCTGCAACGGATTATATTAAAGGTTATTCTGATCAAATCAGAAAATGGGTACCTGCAAAATATGAAGTGCTGGGCACAGATGGTTTTGGTCGTTCTGATACCCGGGCTCAATTACGTAAATTCTTTGAAGTGAATGCTGCTTACATTGTTATTGCAGCCTTAAAATCATTAGCTGATGACGGGCAGTTCCCCGCAGGTAAGGTACAGGAAGCCATTGTTAAATATGGTATCGATCCTGAAAAACCTAATCCAGCAACTGCTTAAGGCCACAAGGAACAGAAAGGAACACATCATGAGTAAAATGATAGAAGTATTTGTACCGGATATTGGTGATTTTGATGACGTTGAAGTCATTGAAGTGCTGGTGTCTGAAGGTGACACAATCGGTGTTGAAGACTCTCTTATCACTGTGGAGTCAGATAAAGCGACCATGGAAATCCCCAGCAGTCATGCAGGTGTTGTTGCTAAAGTTAAAGTGAATGTGGGTGAGCGGGTTGCAGAAGGTTCTCTGGTGATATTATTAGATGCTGCAAGCGTGAGTGAAACAGCAGAGCCAGAGAATAATAAAGATGAACCTGTCGTGGTGAAAGAAGCGCAGGAAACAGCGCCGGCTGCAGCGGCTCCGGTTAAACCTGCTCCTGCTCCAATACTGCCGGCACAGAAAGCATCACCGACTATTAATATCGATCATGATAATTTCAAAAAAGCGCATGCGTCTCCGGCAGTGCGAAAATTTGCCCGGGAATTAGGTGTTGACCTGACCCGGGTGAAAGGTACAGGCAATAGCCAGCGTGTCCTTAAAGAAAATGTTCAGAACTTTGTTAAACAGGCATTAAAAGAGCCTGCAGGTGGTGGTGCCAGTTTAGGTGTTGCACCCATGCCGGAAGTTGATTTCAGTCAGTGGGGCGATATAGAGACAACAAAACTCTCTAAGATCAATATCCTCACAGGTAAGTTTATGCATCGAAACTGGGTGAACATACCGCATGTGACGCAGTTTGATGAAGCTGATATTACCGAACTGGAAGCCTTCCGCAAGAAGAGTAATATAGAATATGCGGATAAAGGCATTAAAATTACCATGCTGTCATTTATAATGAAAGCAGTAGTTGCTGGTCTGAAAGAATTCCCTCGTTTCAATTCTTCTCTGGATGTTTCCGGTGAATCCCTGATACAAAAAAATTATTACCATATTGGTATTGCCGTTGCGACACCCGATGGCCTGGTGGTGCCTGTGATACGTGATGTTGATCAGAAAAGTCTCAGTGACCTGGCAACTGAATTGCGTGAAGTCTCAATCAAAGCCCGTGATAAAAAACTCAAACCTTCTGAAATGCAGGGAGGCTGTTTTACTATTTCCAGTTTGGGCGGCATTGGCGGAAGCAGTTTTACACCGATTGTGAATGCGCCTGAAGTGGCTATTTTGGGTGTCTCACGTTCCAAAATGCAGCCAGTATGGAATGGCTCAGATTTTGAACCGCGCATGATGTGTCCCTTATCACTTTCTTATGATCATCGTGTGATTGATGGTGCCCAGGGTGCCGCATTCTCAAGCTATCTGAGTAAGATGTTATCAGATGTTCGCTACTTATTGATGTAATCAACGGGAATTTAAAAATGAGTCATACCATTGAAGTAAAAGTCCCGAATATTGGCGACTTTGACAGTGTTGAAATTATTGAAATTCTGGTTAGTCCGGGTGATGAAGTGAGTGTTGAAGATGCATTAATCACGGTGGAGTCAGATAAGGCCAGTATGGAAATACCATCCTCTGATGCTGGTACTGTTAAATCACTTAAAGTGAGTCTGGGCGATCAGATTTCAGAAGGCAGTATTATTCTGGAACTGGAAGCTTCAGACTTGGCCAAAGAATCAACGCCAGCCGAAATTCAGGCACAAGAGACGAAACAGGTTGAAGCCCCTGCAGCTGTTACAGTAGAAAGTGATGAGTCAACACCGACAGAAGCACCTGCGGCAGCCAGCTTTAATGGCGCTGCTGACATCCAGGCTCAAGTCGTTGTTCTGGGTTCAGGGCCGGGCGGTTATACTGCGGCATTTCGAGCCGCCGATCTGGGTAAACAGGTGGTACTGATTGAAAAAGATGATTTCCTTGGTGGCGTTTGTCTGAATGTGGGTTGTATTCCTTCCAAGGCATTGTTACACGTTGCAGAAGTTGTTAATGAAGCACGTGAATTTGCTGATTTAGGCGTGGCTTATCAGGAGCCTGACATTGACACAGATAAATTGCGTGCCCACAAAAATAAAATAGTCGGACGTTTGACCGGTGGTTTAAAACAACTGGCGAAACAACGTAAAGTTCAGATTGTCACCGGCTTTGGCAAATTTACCTCAGCCAACACCCTTTCAGTAGAAGATACAGATGGCAAGAAGCAAATCGTTGCTTTTGAGAATTGTATCATTGCAGCAGGTTCATCTGTGACTAAGCTGCCTTTCATCCCCTGGGAGGATGAGCGCGTCTGGGACTCAACGGATGCCCTTGAACTGCATAATATACCAAAACGTTTATTAGTGGTTGGCGGCGGTATTATTGGTCTTGAAATGGCCACAGTTTATCATGCCCTGGGTGCTCAGGTGACAGTTGTTGAGCTAGGTCCTGGTCTAATCCCTGGTGCTGATCGTGATCTGCTTAAGCCATTTGAACGTACACTGAAAAAGCGTTACGAAAATATTTTTGTCAATACCAAAGTTACAGAATTGATACCCTCTGATGAGGGCATTGTGTGTAAATTTGAAGGTAAAAAAGCGCCGCAACAAGATACTTTTGATAATGTGCTGGTGGCTATTGGCCGTTCACCCAATGGTAAATTCATTGATGCCGATAAAGCAGGTGTAATGGTGAATGAACAGGGCTTCATTCCAGTCGATACACAACAGCGCACTAATGTTGATCATATCTTTGCCATTGGTGATGTCGTGGGACAACCCATGCTGGCGCATAAAGCGACTCACGAAGCGAAAATTGCGGCGGAAGTCATTGATGGACAAAAACGCTTCTTTGATGCGCGAACTATTCCATCAGTTGCCTATACGGAACCGGAAATTGCCTGGTGTGGTCAGACTGAAGAACAGCTCAAAGCTGAAGGTATTGAATACGAAAAAGGTGTTTTCCCCTGGGCTGCCAGTGGCCGGGCATTGTCGGTGGGTGCAGATGTCGGCATGACAAAAGTGCTTTATGATAAAACTACTCATCGTATGCTGGGCACCGGTATTTTAGGAAAAAATGCGGGCGAACTCATTGCTGAGGCGGCACTTGCGGTAGAAATGGGGGCTGAAATGGAAGATATTGCGCTCACCATTCACCCTCATCCCACACTGTCTGAAACACTGAACTTTGCCACTGAAGTTGCAGAGGGGACTTGTACCGATATTTATTTACCTAAGAAAAAATAAATGAGTTATTGACAATAGTTCATCGTAATATCTGAAAAATCCTACATATTTGGCAAGTATGTGGGATTTTTTTATTTCTTCCCCTTTTTTAGTCAGCAAGAATATTGATTTTATACTTAAACTTTCCTACTCTTTAAGCTATTACTGCCAAAAAAGATGAGAAATATCAATGTGTAGAAGACTATTAAGTTTTTCTTACTTTGTTGTATTATTGATGACTATTTTTAGTCTCAATCTTCCTGCAGTTGCTCAAACAACAGATTTCGAACTTAAATCTAAACGTATTTTGTTTATCGACTCCTATCATCAGGATTACAGCTGGGCGGCAGGCATTGTCGCTGGAGCACGCTTAATTCTGGATGCTGAGGGCATTGAAATGCAGGTTTACTCCATGGATACTAAGCGAAATCCTGATATTGAGTATATAAAAGCGAGTGCTTTAAAAGCCAAAGCAAAAATTGAATCGTGGCAGCCTGATCTGATCATTGCCTCAGATGATAATGCCAGCAAATACTTAATTGAGCCCTATTATAAAAATGTCAGCCTGCCTATTGTGTTTTGCGGCGTTAATTGGGATGCATCAATTTATGGATATCCCTATAGCAATGCGACGGGAATGGAAGAAGTTTCACTCATTGCACCTTTGCCTAAAGAACTGGCTCGATATGCCCGGGGAAATCGTTTAGGCATTTTATCCGGCAAGGCACTCAGTGATCGAAAAAATATCCAGAACTATATTCACAAAGCAGGCGTGGTTTTTAATAAAACAGTTTTTGTTGACACTGCAGAACAATGGCGTAAGGCGTATTTGTCTCTGCAGAATGAAGTGGATATGCTTATTATTGAAAACAGTATGAGCATCACTGGTTGGAATAATAAAGAAATGCATCAATTTATTCTGACCAATACCCGGATACCGACGGGTACAACACAGAAGGGTATGATTCCCTATGTATTGCTTGGATTTTTACAGGTCCCTGAAGAACAGGGACAATATGCAGCGAAGACTGCGATAAGAATCCTCAAAGGTCAGGCACCTGACTCAATAGCTATTGTTAATAACCAGCAGGTTAATGCCACGGTTAATTTAGATTTAGCTGAGAAGCTGGAAATTGTCTTTGATATTGATTTTTTACGTAATGTTCAATCATATCGATGGAACAAAGAAACCAATGCTGAGTAGACCATTAACTATGAATTCTTTAACAAAGAACTCTCTTCAAAAAAATGAGCTGATAAAATTATGAGGTTATTGCCTAAGCTCAGTTTGTTCACAATTTTTCTGGTCACATCGACAGCACTCATGAGTATTCTTATTAGTGCCAATACGATTAAAGGAATTATTTATGATTTGAACAGTCAATTGATAGAAAATGATTTGGAGAATATGCAGCGGCGTATTCTCCAGGAACATGATGCGCTGAAACAGCATGGTCTGCAGGATGTAGATGGCTATTATCAGAAAGTGTTAAGCAAAATTAAAAATGATTTTACCTTGAGTTATGAAAATGAAAAAGGGTCTTTAATTCTCCTGGATAAAGAGGCTTATCTTATATTCTCCAGTAGAGAAATTAATATGCTTGATTTTGAATTACTGCAAAATAAACATCTGCTTTCAGTCAGTCTTTCTAATGAAAACCCTTCATTTTCCCCCCCTTTATTAGAAAATCAGGCAACTCGACAGAAAAAGCAAGACGATAAAAAACAGGTTAATGTTGAATTTTTTAGTTCTGATGATTCGATTAACGTGAATGGGAACAAATGGGTGTATTTTTATAAAAGAATACCGCAATGGGATTTAGGGCTTTTTGTGGTCCTGAAACATAATGAGCTATACTCGCGATTGAATGATTATATTGATGTGGTGACAAAAGGATTTTTTATTGTCCTGAGTTTTGCACTTGTTTTTGGATTTTTATTTTCAAATTATCTGGTGCGCCGTATTCATGGTGCATTGCTGCAGATTAAAGCGATCAAAAATGGTGACATGCAGTTGTGGTCAGAAAATCTTGAAGGCAATGATGAAATAACCGAGTTAAAACACGGCCTGAATGATATGTCTAATATTATTTCACAAAAAATGCTTAAGCAGGCTAAGGCTGAATCTGATGCAGTTCAAAGTAGGAAAGATATGCAGGAGCAGCATGCACTGCTCAGTGCTTTTATTGATGCAATGCCTGAGCTGGCTTTTATTTTAGATGAAGATGGTCAGTATATTGAAATTTTTGGTAATAATGATCAGCTGCTGATTCAGCAAAAAGAAGTACTGCTCGGAAAAAAATTATCAGAGTTCATTCCTGAGAATGTAGCAGCGATGATTATGGAAACAATTAGCCAGACTCTGATGCATAATGAACCCAAAACACTCGATTATGAACTGGATATAAAGGGCGAAAAAAAATATTTTCAGGGACATACTGCGGTATTTGATCATGAGCATAAAATTAAAACAGACAAAGGAATGATTATTTTTATTACTCATGATATGACAGAACAGGTCATTGCTAAAAAAGAAGCTTATCATTTGTCTTTATTTGATCCACTGACTGGCTTATCAAACCGCCGCTTATTAATGGAAAGATTAGATCAGGAAATTTCTCGCTGCCAGCGTCATAATGATCAAGGTGCATTACTCTTCATCGATTTGGATGATTTTAAAACCATCAATGATACTCGTGGTCATCGAACGGGTGATTTATTACTCAAGGAAGTGGCAAAACGTCTTACCGGCTTGATCCGAAAAGAAGATGTTGCCTGTCGCCTGGGGGGTGATGAGTTTGTTCTTCTTTTATGCAGCCTGGGTGAAAATATAGTATCGGCCTCCAGTCAGGCACAAACAATTGCCCATAAAACTCTGGATATATTACAAGAATATTATGAATTGGAAGGTTATAGACATCAGATCAGCTGTAGTATTGGAGTTGTGATGTTCCCTGAAAGTGAGCGTGATAGCCATGACATCATCAAGTATGCCGATATTGCAATGTATCAGGCTAAAGATGAAGGCAAAAATACGGTTAAATTATTTGCCCCGCATATGCAAACATTACTGGAACATCGTTTGCAGCTGCAAAATGATTTGCGTACTGCAATAAAAGAAAACAAACTCACTATTCACCTGCAGCCTCAATACAATGAACAAGGAAGCATTTTATCAGCTGAAGCGCTGGTACGCTGGAAGCATCCTGAAAAAGGGTTTATTTCACCAGCTGAGTTTATCCCCATCGCTGAAGAGTCTGGCTTAGTACATGCGTTAGGTAAATCTGTCATGGAAATAGTCTTGTTTCATCTGCAAGATATTTTAAAATTAAATGTCGCTGACACATTTAAAGGTATCGCTATTAATATCAGTCCCTGGCAATTTGGCCGAAAGGACTATCTGGAAGAAGTAAAAAATTTATTAGAAAAATATCAGATTGAAGCCCGATATATTGAGCTGGAAATTACAGAACAAACATTAGTTGGTAATTTTTCTTCCTTTTCAGAGAAGATGAAAAAAATGCAGGAAATGGGTATCCGTTTTTCTATTGATGATTTTGGTACGGGATACTCTTCCTTATCCTATCTGAAGTCATTACCTGTTAATATGCTGAAAATTGATCAAAGTTTTATTCGTGATGTGACCAAAGATAAAAATGATGATGCCATTGTAGAAACAATTATTGTTATGGCCAGACATCTTGGACTCGAAGTCATTGCCGAGGGTGTTGAAACTAAAGAGCAGCTGGATTTTCTACTTGCACATGATTGTCAATTTTTTCAAGGCTATTATTTTTCAAAACCGCTGCCTGTTGATGATTTTATTAAGCTGTTAATGAATACAACATCTGATGGGGAAATCTTATGAGTAACTTTTTTACTACTATAGATGGGACAATAAATTAATGCGAGCAGTATCACTTTTTTTCACGA
>JAPVVU010000067.1 GCA_028571885.1 Gammaproteobacteria bacterium
AAAGCTCAGATGGAAGCGCATCAGAAACGTATGCAGGGCATGCAAAAGCAACAGCAAGCTCAAATGCAGGCTGCTCGTAAAGCATACGAAGAAAGAATGAAGCAATGGTCAGCTCAAGCGCCAGCAGCACCTGCGGCTAAGTAACTTTTGTTTCTAAAAGTAGTCTGAAAGTTGCTGTAAAGTATTAGCGAAAAGCCCGTAACAGGAAACTGTTACGGGCTTTTTGTTTTCCTGACTCATGTTTACTGGGTTAGGAAAATAATTTTTTCATAATCCAGCTGTTACCCGTTTTTTGTATGCTA
Organism: Gammaproteobacteria bacterium; assembly: GCA_028571885.1. GTDB lineage: Bacteria > Pseudomonadota > Gammaproteobacteria > GRL18 > GRL18 > GRL18. Next base: position 303 of record JAPVVU010000067.1, read on the forward strand.
GTGATGATTTCATTGGAATTAATACCATAGGTACCCAATGGTATGCTGTTGATTACCCTGGGACATGTACCATTTTCAGTCTTAAGTGTTGAGAGATCCAGAATCTTTAAGGTGTTCACCGTTTTTTTCTCACTATCTCTCAGTATCATGACCTTCGGTAAAAGTCTGTGATGTTCATTTTGTTCGATAATAACTGCGATTTCTTTTGAATTTAACTCAATCAGCGAGCCTGCCGGATAGATTCCAATGGATTGAATAAACTCTTCAACTAATTCAGTCTGGAATTGACTATTTCTGAGTTGATATAAGTGTTCCATTGCCCGAGCTGCATCAAGAGAATTATTGCTGTTTCGCTGGTTGGTTATTTTTTCATAATAACAGACTAATCCGGCAATTTGTGCAGGAAAAATAATTTTATCCTGAGTCAATTTTCCGGGATAGCCAGAACCATCATATCTTTCACAATGCTGGGCAATTGTTTCAATTGTTCTTTCAGAAAACAGTCCCATTTTTTTCAGTAAGTTAACTGAAATATTAATATGTTTTCGATAGACTGATAGCTCAGCACCTTCTAATTCTTCTGATTTTTCCAATAGCTCTCTGGGTAGTTGGGCCTTACCGATATTGGCAAGCAATACGGCAATAGAGAGCTCAGTTAACTCTTTTTGGGGTAATGACAGGTAACGTCCAAAGGCAATAGCCCAGATAGAGGCACGAATGGAACGGTTATGAGTATGAGTATCTTTAGCTTTAAGACGAGCAAGCCATAAAAAAGCATCAGGGTTGCGAATGATGCTGTCAACCATTGTACCGGCAGCCTGATTCACTTTCTTTATATCAAAAGAGTGTCCTGAAGCAACCTGATTCAAAACATCTGCAGCAGTTTGGGCAATAGTTTCATAGAGTTTATTCGCTGTTTTGAATTCTTTTTCAAAGGGGACTCGCTCTACATATAAAGCTTTGTCACGCTTGAGCTGTTTCTTCTTTTGTTGATGAACATGAGTGTCGGATGTTTGTCTTATTGAAGAAAGTTTTTGCTGAGCTGGGGTTGCTTGAATGGATGCTGCAGATGTACGCGGCAAGGGGCCGCTGTCCAGTTGGCTTATATCAATGCGTAATTTGGTTAAATCAATATCGATATAGACAAAACGGCAAAGTGCTTTCAGTTTCTGAATATCCTCATCATTTTGAATATAAAATCCTTCAATAGGATAAGAGGTTTTAATCCAGGGACGATCCAGTTTTGAGATATACATACCCCTGGTAAGCGCATTGATGTCTATTTTTTTACTATTGACTGCCATTTATTCTCTCTAATCAGTAAAAGCCTGCCTAATTTAAAAGTACATATTAAGCTGAATGAGTGTTTTAAATCATCCTGATAGCTAATAAGTCAGGCTAATGTCACTTGAAAGGTACATAAGAATACGCACTTAAAAATACGCACTTAAAAATAATAGGGTAGATGTTGCTATGGACCTTGAGCAATAAGATGATTTTATCATAGACAAGATTGTGTTCAAAAAAAGCTTTTTCTATCACATTTACTAAAAAGAAAATAGAATTCACTCACAATTTTCCAAAATGATTGAATTTTTTTAGATCATTGACTATATTTATATTAAGATTTTTATCTAAAAAATAGAAAATAGAAATAAAACTGTTTGTGATGGATTACACGGTAGCGGAAAGGGATGATTGTATCAATCCGCCTGGCAATCTTAAGTATCTTAAAACTCTTAAAATACTATCGGCTGCAATCAGCTACTACCAGCTGCAGCCGCCTGATACAGTCGCTTGATATTGTTATTTAAAGACTGAGGGTAACATGAGTTTCTCATGGATAAGCACACAATAAATGCGGTTTTATTAACAGATTCATCGACCATTGATGGCCTGATCTCATCGTTATTAGATAGCGAACTTTTTAAAATCAAAGCCATCCATTCGAGTGAAACTGATTATTTTCAGCAGATCATCGATTGTCAGCCAGAATTGATTTTTATTCGTGGTATGCTTTCAAATATAGATGGTTTATCGTTATGCGATCGTATTCGTTCACACCCATCTTTATGTCAGGCTCGTCTGATTTTTATCTCATCGGATGCACTGAACAGAGAGCATGCTATCGATCACCGTGCTAATAAATTTCTTCAGCTGCCCTTTTCACGACAGGATTTAAGTCAGGCAATTACGCCCTTATTTGAACAAAAAACCAAACTTTTACTGGTTGACGATAGTAAAACCTGTCGTAGATTGATTAAACCTTTTCTGGAACAGGAAAACTATGAAGTAATCGAAGCTGATAATGGCGAGCAGGCATTAAAAATTATTCGCAGCATGAAAATCGACATCATTGTCAGCGATGTTGATATGCCGGTTCTTGATGGCATTACGCTGTGCCGGATTATTCGACAGCAGGAAAAATTATCCATTCCCGTTCTATTATTATCTTCTCAGCAGACTGACAAAGCTATTCTCGGTGGCTTTAATGCGGGTGCAGATGATTATATTATCAAATCAGATCATTCAGCGACTCGTAAAGTAGTTGTCCCGGAGCTGTTATCACGTATTGAACGTTTGTTAAATGCCCAAAAGTCACAGGGGAGACCGGAACGAATTCTGGTGGTAGAAGATTCAGCAACTATGCTTTATCAACTTAAAAACTCGTTAAAAATTCAGGGATTTCAGGTTGATATTGCAAAGGATGGCTTATCTGCCTGGGAAAAGCTCAATACAAACCAGTATGATCTGGTTATTACTGATTACGATATGCCATATGTTGACGGCCTGGAGCTTTGCAGTCGTATACGTCAGTCGAATAAGTTTGAAAATCTACCCATTATTATTGAAACCAGTAAAGATTCTAAAGCTGATCAGGTAAAAATTCGTTCAATCGGCATTCAGGCCTTCATTACTAAACCATTTTCTCCTGATCGGTTGATTGCAGAAGTGGAGAGGGTTTTGGCTGAGACGCGTTTAAAGCATCACCAGAATGCCATGAGTCACTACTTACCGGACTCAACGGTTTCACATATCTCTTCAGGAAATAAAAATAGTAGTGAACCCATTGCCGAAGATAAATTCAGAACGCTATTATTTTCTGATATTGTACAGTTTACTCATATGTCCGGGCAGTTATCATCCAGAAATGTGGTTGATTTTTTAAATACTTATTTTGACCGCATGGTTGAAGAATTAATGCGCTTTGATGCCACCATCGACAAGTTTATCGGTGATGGTATTTTTGCTTCATTTGACTTACAGGAAGACGGCGCATTTCGGTCAGTCTGTGCTGCTGCTGCAATGCTTAAAGCCTTACCTGAATTACGAAAATCAACAGGATTGGATATCCATATGCGTATAGGTATTCACTCCGGTCATGTTATTTCAGGGGATATTGGCAGTCGTCATTCAAGAAGAGACTTTACCCTGATTGGTGAAAACGTCAATATTGCTGCCCGCCTGGAGCACCTGGCTAAGCATGATGGTATTTTGATCAGTCATGCAACGTATAAAATGATCCAGGGGCGGGTGACTGTGATACCAGTTCCCCCTTTAAAATTAAAGGGTATAGAGGAGCCGGTTAAGGCTTATTTGGTAAAATCCATAAAATCTTATCACTCGTTTTCTAAAAAGATGGCTCAGCAATCCACCTCTGTAAAGCGAAGTAGAAATTCTATCGAACAAGTTTTTGGTTCCCTCTTTTGACTTTGCCCGCACAGACTTCTAATCTAAATGAGTCTATAAAAATAATCTCCCTTCACTGTGCTTAAAGCGATTAGTTTTATTTAATGTACTTAAAATCTACTATGACGAAAATAATAAAATGCCTTTTGCTCAGTAGTCTTTTTTTGTTGACAACATCAATCTTTATTGCCGAAGCGGCGACGCAAGACGCTAATTACTATTTGAAAAAAGCTTCTGCTGCTTATAATCAGAAAGATTATCCGCGTGCAGAAAAGGCTTTTCGAGAATTACTCATGATGAAGGTTTCTTTACATGCAGACTTTTATTATTTTTATGGAAAAACCCTTTATTATAATGGTAAGTATAAAAAGGCGGCGCATAATCTGAATACATTTACTGAAACCGTGGGTAATAAAAGCAAATATTATAGCGATGCCAAACGTTTGTTAATGCGGGCAGAAAAAAAACTTAGCGAACAACAGTCAAATGAAAAGACAGCAAAAAAACCAAAGCAGCATAAAAAAGCTGTTAAGCTCTCCAATATACCAGAAATGGTCAAAATCCCTGCCGGTTCATTTACTATGGGGAGTAATCATGGCTCGCCCGATCAGAAACCACCGCATAGATTGAAAATAAAAAATGATTTTGGCATGGGTAAATATGAAATTACCTTTTCTCAGTATGATGCTTTTGCTGAAGCGACTAAGAAAAAAAAACCAGATGATCTTGGTTGGGGGCGCGGCAACAGGCCGGTAATTAATGTTTCTCTGCAGGATGCTAAGGATTATGCCCGCTGGCTGAGTAAAAAAACCAATAGAACCTTTCGTTTGCCAACTGAAAAAGAGTGGGAGTACGTCGCTCGTACTGGTTTTAAAAGTCAGCTTGGTTTTAATGATTTAATGGGTCTTGGTGATGCCAATTGCGATGATTGCCGATATTTTTGGGAGAGTGACAAAACAATGGAAGTCGGTAGCTTCGATGCAAACAAATATGGCGTTTATGATCTGTTTGGTAATGTTTGGGAATGGACCTGCTCAGTTTATACCAAACGATATAATGGTGAAGAGCAATACTGTGCTGATGACAAGGATCTGAACGGCAAAACAATGGCGGTACGAGGTGGTGGCTGGAATTCTTTTAGCGCCATACTGCGATCCTATGTTCGGTATAACAATTTCCCGACTTATTTGGGGAATGAACAAGGATTCCGTTTGCTGGAAGAACTTGAATAAGGACTGTTTATGCTATGTTCTTATGCTTTCTATGGCGCATAAGCGGTCATCAAAAAGCCTGTTTATGACTTCAATAAGTTAATCCAGCCTTCGCTGGCACCTCTGGTTATATCCAGAATAATATTTGGGAAAATACCAAATATTATAATGAGCACACAAAAGCCAGTCGTAAGTAGTAATTCCCGGGTCCGTAAATCCATTGCAGTAGATACTACATCATTTTTTACAGGACCTAAAAATGCACGCTGATAAATTGTCAGAAAATAAGCAGCTGCCAAAACAATGCCAACCAGAGCTGCAATACCCGCACCAGTATGAGTTTCCAGCACACTGACCAGAATCAGATTTTCTGCAATAAAACCATTGGTGCCGGGAACGCCCAGCCCCGCGAGACCGAAGATAAAGAAAAAACTGGCCAGTAAAGGCATGGTTTTGGCAACGCCGCCCAGGCTTACTACTTCTGTTGAGCCTGTGCGATGATGCAGAAAACCAAGGAGAATAAAAATGCCGCCGGCAACAAGGGTGAAATTAAATAACTGAAATAAAGCACCCTGAAGTCCCTGTGTTGAGAACGATGCAATACCTAAAATGACCAGACCCACATGGCTGACGCTGGAAAATGCCAGCATTTTACGTAAATTGGTTTGACTGACAGCAAGCACCGCACCATATAGTACGCCAGTAATGCCCAGACCTGCTAACAGCCAGTGGTAGTTTTGCGCCGCATCTGGCGCCAGCGGTACAGTAAAGCGGATCAAGCCATAGGCGCCTAGTTTCAGACCGGTCATAATGGCTGCAATACTGGCAGGCCCTTCCATTGCAATTGCGGGTAACCAGGTATGTAAAGGGAAAATAGGTGCTTTAAAAGCAAAACCCAGTAATAACAAAAAGAAAATTGTGGTTTGAAGCTCTGCCGGGAGAGGATTGTTCAATAATGTAATATAGTCAAAAACCAGCTCACCTGCAGGCTCTCCTGTATGACTGCCTGTATGATTAAGGCCTGCATGATTAAATGCGGCCAGAATAAAACCAAACAGTAGAGGTACACCGCCAGCCATCATCACCATCGTGTATTTAACTGCCGCATAACGTCGGTTTGCTCCGATGCCCCAATAAATGATAAGAAAATAAATAGGGATAAGGGTAAGTTCCCAGAAGAAAAAAAAGAGTATGGTATTAAGTGAAACAAAAATACCGAGGGTTGCTGTTTCCAGCAGCAGCAGCAGGATAAAAAATAACCGGGGCATGCTTCGGATACTGTTCCAGGACGACAGAATAATGCCGATAAATAACAGGCTGGTCAGTGGTAAAAAGAGTATGGAAATACCATCGATACCAACAATATAATCAATATTCAGACTTGGAATCCAGGGCAGGCGTTCAATAAATTGAAAACCAGGATTTGTCTGGTCAAACGAAAATACCACAATAAGAGAAATCAGCAGACTGATCGTTGCTGCTATGAGCGCTATCCAGCGTGCTTTTAATTGATCGGATGTCAGTAAAATAATTGCACATGCAAAGGGCAGTACAATTAATAATATGCTGAGGATAGGAAACCCTATTGTTGAATCAGTGCTTGCAATCATAATCTCTGAAGTCGTCCTCTCGGAAATTGTCCACTCTGAAACAATTGTCTCTGCAATCATCCGAATGTCCTTAAAGTTCTTTATTTAATATAGAGCGTTAAATACGCATGGGTTAATGAAGATGGCTGTATAGTTCACCCAGCCCATGCATAGAGTTTTCAATTAAGCCGAGCCAGGGCTCGGTATAAAAGCCAGTCGTTAGCAAAGTAACAATAATCATTGCCGCCAGAATTTCTTCAGCGCGTGATGTCGGCTTGATTGCTTTTTGATTCCAGGTGCCGACTTTGGGGGATAAAAAGGCACGTTGGAAAGCCCAGAGCAAAAATCCTGCGGCCACGACGTTACCCAGAGCGGCGGCAATAGTGACCAAAGCACCAAAGCGATGAATGGAAGCTTCCAGAATCAGATGAGCAGCATCAAATCCAGGTGTGCCGGGCATACCGACAATACTTAAACCGGAGATCAAAAAGGCAATACCAATAAAGGGGATATAATCAAATAAACCACCCAGCTTCGTTAATAGCGTGGTATTAGTGCGCCAGAAGACGAAACCGGTCATAAACAACAGACCGGATGTGGCCAGTCCAAAGTTTATAGAGAGTAATATGGCCCCTTCAAAGGCGGTCTGGTTTAAGCTGAACAGACCGATAATAAGCACACTGGTATGACTCACCACGGCAAATGAAAGCAGTCGACGCAGATTGACCTGCATCATAGCCATCACAGCGGCATAAAAAACCCCCGCGACTGCAAAAGTGACGATGAATTCATGCCATTGAATAACAGCCTCTGGCAACAAAGGCAAAACAAAGCGTATCAGGGCATATATGCCGACCTTTAAACCCAGTAAAAAGACCGGGGCCATAGCAACAGTACCATGCTCTGCCGCCAGAGGTAACCAGCCATGCAGAGGGAATAGAGGAATACGAATTGCCAGGCCATAGAATAATAAAAAAAAGATAATAGACCGGATATCTTCATTAACAGTGACGTCCTTGAGCAGCAATAGATCAAATGTCCAGGCATTACCTGTTTCGTGAGTATAATTCCAGCCTAGCATGGAAATGCCAATACTTAACAAAAGAAGTCCTGTCAGCATGAATTGTAAATAACGAGTCAGAGCAATATCGCGATCAGGTGAGGTGGCCCAGCGACGTAACATATAGCCGATCAGCATTAATTCAATAAAAGACATTAAGGTAAACCACAGTAGATCAAGTGTGGTGAACAGACTCATTAAAGTAGCTTCAATCACTAATACGGTAAAAGGCAGATGTTTTGGCCTATCCAGAGGAATGATACTGCAGTAGCCCATGACCATAACACTCAAAAGGCCGGTTAACAGGATAAACAGGACACTCATCCCATCGACGGCAGCATGGTAAGACAGAGGGCCTAACAACGTTAATTGTTCGGAAAACTGCATGGCAGAACTGCTCTGATCGAAATGTCGGTATAAATCAATGACAAAGATCATTTCTACCAGGGTGAGAGCAATACCAATGTTAATTAAATGCCTGGAATTGCGGAATCCATATAAAACAAAAAGTCCTAATAGAGGCACTATTTGTAAAGTGCTTAATATCGGGTAGGCTGATTGAGAAGCCCAATGAATTTCAGTAATGGTCATTTAGCTCCCTCTTAAATTATGACTACAAATGTTGCCAGGATTAATAACATCAAATAACGTGGCTGACTGAGTAATTCTTCAATTTGAAGCAGGTAATGACCTATTAGATTGAGTAATTTGAGTAAGCCTTCGCCACCGCTTTTAAGCACCAGATGTTCTTCAAACCAGAAAAGCATGTCGGCAAGACCTTCTAATAGTTTTCCCGCAAAACCGTGACCGCGGGATACTTCCTGTTTTTCAGCTTCACTGTGCCAACCTTTAACTGGCTGGTCTTTAGACAATAGCCCGGCGGTTTGAGAGATGGACTTTTGCATTTCCCAGTCAGCAATTGAAGTAATTGCAGTGGTTTGCTCGGGCAGACCCACCAGACGATTAATGACTTTTTCATCAAAGCGTTCAGTGTCATGAGCAATACTTTTAATGGGCCTGACTAATAACCAGTCGGCCATGGGATCCAGCCAGAAACGTTGTAAGCTGGCTGTGTATAACCACCCCTGACGTTTTAATAAAGGATGAACCGGGCGTGTTTTTCGATCCATAAGATGCATAAGTGCCGGCGCATGCAGAAATTGATAGGCACGCCAGAGTGCATGTAATACCAGGTGCCAGCTGGCTAATTCAAACCAGCCCATACCACAACTGAAAAACATCAGACCAACCTGCGAAGTGGTGGAAAAGATTAAATTACTTTTCACATCAGTTTGTACCAGATTACTGAAAAAGCTGTATAGAACAGTGAGCAGTCCAATGAAAGCTAATGTACTCATAATAATAGGCGAGTTTTCCAGAACAGGCTGCAGGCGAATAATGAGATAAACACCCGCATGAACCATGAGTGAACCATAAAAAATAGCACTTGACGGGGTAGGCCCTTCTAATGCCCGTGAAATCCAGGGGGCAAAAGGGACCTGAGCTGATTTTGCAATTGCCGCTAATACAAAACTGGCTGCCAGAATATTATTACCCAAAGGTGTTAGTGAACTTGAACCCGCAAAAATTTCTGTCCACTCCAGAGTCTTAAGCAGATGAAATGACAGGAATATGGCAATAATAAAACCAGCATCACCAATACGATTGGTCACAAAAACCCGTGTGGCATTTTTGACAGCAACAGGACGGTCATAGACATAAGCAATGAGTAAATAAGAACTGACACCGGCCAGCTCCCAGCCGGTGAAGGTCAAAACCACATTACCTGACATCACAATGAGTAACATAGCCCCCATAAACAGGCTCATAATCATAAAGAAGCGCTGATAACCCGCTTCACGATGCATATAGTTGACTGAAAAGCGGATCATAAGCACAGAAATAACAGCCACCAGCGTCATCATGACCAGGGCAAAGGTATCCAGATTAAAGCTTAAATTGACCTGATAATCACCACTACTGAACCATTGCGCTAATTCAAGCTGACCGGGGACACCAATAACTATGGCGTGTAAATCAACGGCAAATACAATTAATAAAGAAAGCAGGGCAGTGCCATTGGCAATCAAAGTGGTTTGATTTTCACCTGATTCGCCACGGTTTTTACCGCTGATAAAACCAATACCAATAGCTAAAGCACCCAGCATCGGTAAAAAAGGAATTAACCAGACAAAGGCCTGGAGTACAGAGTTTGCTTCGTTCATCTGTCTGCTCCTTGTGCTGACTGACGGCCTCTCACATCATCACCTTCAGGCTGGCTGATCAATGCCAGGCTTAATGCTTCGCTATGGCCGGCATACCATTCGGAAGATACCTTAACCTCGGGTGATTTTTGCTGTTTTCCCTGCCATGGAACAAAACCTTTATCCGGTTTAAAAATGGTGATTTTATCGCTATCAGGATCTTTGGCGCTGAGTAAAATCCAGCCTTTGCCGATAAGTTCCTGCAGGGCAGGTTGAGCCATGTATATCTTTGTCAATACTTCTACCGTATGCTCAACGACAATTTGTAAGCGCATGGCTTCATGAATTTCAATCATCTGTCTTGGCAAGCCAGTTCTTAAATCGCCACTGCTGCCATCCATAACACCGAATAAACCATTCACATTATGGGTAATTTTTGAACCGCTGCCATATTGTTCATTATCCACAGTAGAAAAATAATACTCCAGACTAATGCCAGCTCCCACCGGGCCGTTAGCCAGAAGCAGTCCTTCCAGAATATTACCTTCGGGATCAGTCGAGGGATCATAGGAGATTAAAAAGATGCGGCGATCAAAAAATGCACCCTGAGTGGCACTGCGACGACCAATGAAACAAATAGCATTAGTGGCATGCCCCAGTTCAGGTCGAGCCTGACTGAAGTCATAGGAACGACCAATAATATGTTTGAGGGCGTTTTCTTTGCTTGTGTTTTCGGGGTTTGGCGCTGAGGCTAAACGACGGCAACGTTCATGAGCAGACCATTGACTGGCCTCATAAACTTCACTTTTCAATTTTTCAAAGGCAGTTTGTAATGAGTGTGGAATTTGATCAGTATCATACCAGATGAATTTTTCATCACAGGTATTGTGTTCTACCCCTAAAAACCAGGTGTCAGTGGAAATATCAAGCCCCCGTTCTTTTAATAATAAGCGTATTTCAGGTCGATTGGCTATGGTGGCAAAAGTGCGGGCATTAGGGCCACTATGGCGGCCGCTGCAGGCACCACAGTCATAGGCTGCCAGATGAGGATTATTTTGACTGATAGAACCATGACCGACAATGACAATAAAAGGGGAAAAGCCATTCACCAGACCAATATTGCGCAGAAAACTTTCAATTTTATCGACTTGCTCAG
>JAPVVU010000068.1 GCA_028571885.1 Gammaproteobacteria bacterium
ATAGGCAAGCAGCTGCAGGGGTATGGTAAAGACCATAGGTGCTATAAGCGAATCAATTTCACCCACTTTGATGACTTTTATCGCTTCTTCTTCTTCCAGATCGGCATGTGTATCAGCAAAAACGTAGAGTTTGCCGCCACGTGTTTTAACTTCCTGTAAATTTGATTTGAGCTTACCAATCAGGTCATTATTGGGGGCGACAGCAACGACAGGCATATCAGCATCGACCAGCGCCAGCGGACCGTGTTTTAACTCCCCTGCCGGATAGGCTTCTGCATGAATATAAGATATTTCCTTTAATTTTAATGCACCTTCCATTGCGATGGGATATTGTGTTGCTCTGCCTAGAAACAAGGTGTGATGCTTATCTGAAAAATCCTTGGAGAGTTCTTTAATTTTTGTATCGAGTTTCAGAGCACTTTCTATTTGTCCTGGTAACTTTCTGAGCGCTTTAACCGCTTCTTTTTCCAGTTTAGTATTACCTTTTTCCTTAGCGACGCAAATGACGAGCAATAATAATGCGACTAATTGCGTTGTGAAGGCTTTGGTTGATGCCACGCCGATTTCTGGTCCGGCATGGGTCATAAATGCAAGATGTGACTCTCTTACCAATGAACTTTCCGGCACATTACATATCACCAGGGAGTATTTTGCACCCTGTTTTTTTGCTTCTCTCAATGCGGCCAGTGTATCGGCTGTTTCTCCTGATTGAGAGATGGTCACTATCAGGGTTTTTTCACTATAAACAGCCTTTCTGTAGCGAAACTCACTCGCCACTTCAATCATACAGGGAATGCCGACAATCCCTTCAAACCAATATTTTGCAACAAGCCCTGAGTGAAAACTGGTACCGCAGGCAATAATATAAACTGAATCTATTTCTTTAAAAATCGCCTCAGCTTCAAAACCAAAGGCATTAGTAAAAACATGTTGCTTATCAATACGTCCCTCTAAGGTATCGGCAACTGCTTTGGGTTGTTCATAAATTTCTTTGAGCATATAGTGGCGATATTCACCACGTTCCACCGCATCAGCGCTGATTTCACTTTTGCGCATAGGGCGTTCGACTTCTTCACCTGTTTCATCATATATAACAATCGAATCACGGGTTATGTCAGCCACATCACCTTCTTCGAGGAAGATAAATTGTTGTGTCACCGGCAAGAGTGCTGAAACATCTGAGGCGATAAAATTTTCACCAATACCTAAACCAATCACCAGAGGACTACCGCTTCTGGCTGCAATTATGCGTTCTTCGCTATTATCGATAACGCCAAGCGCATAAGCACCATCCAGTTCTTTAATTGTCTCCAGAACCGCATGCAGTAAATCCTTACCCTGTTTTTTATATTTTCCTATTAGTTGAACTATCGTCTCACTATCTGTTTGTGAATAAAATTTAACACCTTCAGCTTCCAGACGCGCTTTAATGGTTTCATAGTTTTCAATAATGCCATTATGAACCAGTGCCACATTTTCATCACACATGTGGGGATGAGCATTGTGTTTTGCTGGTTCTCCATGTGTAGCCCATCGTGTATGGGCGACACCAATACCACCTTTAAGCGGCACTTTTTCTAATTCACCGGCAAGCTCTGATACTTTTCCAATTGCTCGTTGGCGATTAATGACTTTATCATGATCTTGAATGGCCAGTCCTGCAGAATCATAGCCCCGGTATTCCAGCCGTCTTAATCCTTCAATCAAAATGGCTTCAACATTTCGTTCTGCAATTGCCCCGACAATTCCGCACATAATTTATCCTTTAAATTCCTGACTGCTTAATGTTATTTTATTTTTGTTGGTCGTTTCCAGCCATCGATCGTTTTTTGCGCTGCTCTGCTGAAGGTGAGTTTGTCTGCTTCTGCATTTTTATTCAGTGTCGAGCCGGCACCAATAGTTGCCCCACTGCCAATTTCTATAGGGGCTACCAGTGCAGTATTGGATCCGATAAATGCATTATCTCCAATTTTTGTCACATGCTTGTAGGCACCATCATAGTTACAAGTGATTGTTCCGGCACCAATATTCACATTTTCACCCATTTCCGTATCACCGATATAACTCAGATGACTTACTTTGGAGCCTTTGGCTATATGTGATTTTTTAATTTCAACGAAATTACCTACTTTGGCATTTTCATCTAATTGTGTATCTGGTCGCAGCCTTGCAAATGGACCAATCAGACAACCATTGCTTACGATTGATTTTTCGAGTATGCAATTCTCAAGTATTTCGACATTATCACCGATAGTCATATCTTTTAGAATAGTATTCGCACCAATTTTTACATTATTCCCTATTTTACATTGACCTTCGATAATCACATTAATATCAATGCTCACATCCTGCCCTGTTTCTATTTCACCGCGTAAATCAAAACGAAGCGGATCTCTTAATGTCACGCCTTTTGTCATTAAGTTCACGGCCTGACGCTTTTGGTATTCACGTTCCAGATCGGCCAGTTGTATTTTATTATTAATGCCTTCTATTTCTTTATTATCCTCAACAATGTAGCTGTTCCCGGTCTCACCTTCTTTGACTGCTAATTCAATGAGATCGGTTAGATAATATTCACCCTGCACATTGTTATTACCGATTTTAGCCAGCCATTGTTTGAGTTTGTCACCATTGACAACCATCACACCACTATTCACTTCGGTTATTTTCTTTATTGCTTCACTGGCGTCTTTTTCTTCAACTATTTTCTCAACTTTTTTCTCAACTATTGAGTTATCTTTGTTTTCAGAGTTTCTTACGATTCGACCATAACCTGCTGGATTATCCAAATTCGCTGTCAATAAAGCGAGAGCTTGTTTATCTTTTGCTTTAAGAAGTTTTTCTAATGTGTCTTTGCTCAGTAATGGTACATCACCATATAAAATGAGCACGTTGGAGGTATCGTTAATGGCTTCAACTGCCTGCTGTACAGCATGACCTGTGCCTAATTGTTCTTTTTGCTCACACCAGATAAGCGTTTCATCATCGAGTTTATTTTTAACCTGTTCACCACCATGACCATACACGAGACTGATTGACTCAGCATTTAATGCTTTTGCACTATCAACAACATGCTGCACCAGGGGCTTACCGGCTAATTCATGCAGCACTTTAGGCATACTGGAATACATTCGTGTCCCTTTTCCTGCCGCCAGAATAATAACTTGAAGTTGCTTATTGGACATTATTTTCCCTTTCATTAAATTAATCTCTCAATTTTTTGTGTTTATTATTCTATTTCTGGTGGAATTTTAAAAGCAGGCTTTTCTTACTTTTGGGACTTACGTCACACTGGTAGGGTTTACCCTTATTTATAGGATATTTTCCCTTGATTTTCTCACTTCCAAGCTATATTATTAAACAATGATATAATTATTCAGGTTATTTATGTATATTAAAGGTTTTCTTCTTGTTTCAGCTTTTATTATCAATTTGGGTTCGACTAGTGAGCTCTGTACTGATAGGCTTGAGACAGATGCCAATGCAACAACTACTTCAACTCTTTTGAATGCCTATTATCTGGAATTCAATCAGTCTTCCAGTGCCAGTGATAATTGCAAATGTAATTTAGATTTACCTCATAAACCGGTGACTCTTACCCATTATTATTCTGAATTTTTAAAATAACTCTTTTTATTCTCAGTGGCTGTCTGTTTTTTATTCCTCTCTAAAATAAAAAAGGTCGTATAAATACGACCTTTTTTAATATCAACTTATATCACCAGTATCTACACTCACAAGAAAGAGCTTATTGATCTTTTTTCAACTTAGCGGCCGCCTTTTTTCTGACGCAATTTTTCTATCAGTTTTAATTGAGCTACTGCTTCTGCCAGTTGTACTTCTGCCATGGCAAAATTAATTTCTGATTCCTGATCTTTCAGCGCTTCTTCTGCCCGCTGTTTTGCTTCTTGTGCGGCATACTCATCCAGATCACTGGCTCTAAGTGCTGTATCTGAAAGAATTGTGACCACATGAGGCTGAACTTCAAGCAAACCTCCAGAGATATAGATAGATTCTTGTTTACCGCCTTGTTCCGTAATGATCACTTCGCCCGCTTTCAATGTTGAAAGCAGTTGGGAATGTTGAGGTAAAATACCCAAATCTCCCATTTCACCTGGACAAATAACCATCTCTGCTAAATTAGAAAAAATCTCTTTTTCAGCACTCACAATATTCAGCTTCATGGTCATTGCCATGATGTATCTCCTAGATCTTTAAAACAAATAGTTAAAACATGTAGTTGCCTCTTTAAATTTATTTTCAGAGGCACTTATCCTGCTTCATTTAAGCCAATAGCGGCTTATACTTCGGCTGATTTTTCAAGCACTTCTTCAATACCACCAACCATATAAAATGCTTGTTCAGGTATTGCGTCATGTACGCCTTCAACAATCTCTTTAAAGCCTCGAATAGTATCTTTTAAAGAAACATACTTACCTTCAGTACCTGTAAAGACTTCTGCAACGAAGAAAGGCTGAGAAAGGAAGCGTTGAATTTTACGTGCTCTATTCACAGTCTGTTTGTCTTCTTCTGACAATTCATCCATACCCAGAATCGCAATGATGTCTTTTAACTCTTTATAACTCTGCAGCGTTGTTTGTACACCACGCGCTACTTCATAATGCTCATTACCAACAACTTGAGGATCTAACTGACGAGATGTTGAATCCAGCGGATCAACCGCAGGATAAATACCCAGTTCTGCAATCTGACGAGACAATACGACGGTAGCATCCAGGTGAGCAAAGGTGGTTGCAGGTGATGGATCGGTCAAATCATCTGCAGGTACATAAACCGCCTGAATCGATGTAATGGAGCCCACTTTGGTAGAAGTAATACGTTCTTGCAGAGCACCCATTTCTTCGGCCAGTGTCGGCTGATAACCAACCGCTGAAGGCATACGTCCTAAGAGTGCTGACACTTCTGTTCCCGCTAATGTGTAACGATAAATATTATCGATAAACAGTAATACATCATTCCCTTCATCACGGAAACCTTCCGCAATAGTTAAACCTGTTAATGCAACACGCAGTCTGTTTCCTGGAGGCTCATTCATCTGACCATAAACCAGAGCAACTTTATCCAGTACATTGGAATCAGACATTTCATGGTAGAAGTCATTACCTTCACGAGTACGTTCACCAACACCAGCAAATACCGAGTAACCGCTGTGTTCTGCAGCAATGTTACGGATAAGCTCCATCATGTTAACGGTTTTACCAACACCCGCACCACCAAACAAACCCACTTTACCACCCTTTGCAAAGGGGCAAATCAGATCGATTACTTTAATGCCGGTTTCCAATAATTCAGCGGTGGCGGCCAGATCTTCATAGGCAGGTGCGGCACGGTGAATTGAGGCGCGTTTTTTCTCGCCCACAGGACCCTTTTCATCAATTGGATTACCCAGAACATCCATAATTCGACCCAGAGTCTCAGTACCAATGGGGACTGAGATTGGAGCGCCAGTACTTTCAACTGCCAGTCCGCGTTTTATACCATCGGTACTACCCATGGCAATACAACGAACAATGCCGTCACCCATCTGCTGCTGAACTTCCAGGGTTAAATCTGCATCAGTCACTGTTAAAGCGTCATAGATCCTGGGTAATGATTCCCGTGTAAATTCCACATCAACTACCGCACCAATAATCTGGACTATTTTTCCTGAACTCATTTTTAGTTCCTTATTCTCTATATATAAGAGCTAACTAAGAGCATGTATATAAACTAACGAAAGATACAAAATACATAGCTAGCTAATATCTGTGCTTTAATACCATAATTTGTCTGCTTAAACTTTCTATACAGCTGCAGCGCCTGCAACAATTTCTGAAAGTTCTTGTGTAATGGCTGCTTGTCTACTTTTGTTATAGACCAGCTGCAAATCATCAATCATGTCACCGGCATTATCGGTGGCACTCTTCATCGCAATCATTCTGGCAGCCATCTCACAGGCCATATTTTCCACCACGCCCTGATAAACCAGTGCTTCGATGTAACGCATTAATAATGCATCAATCACCTTCTCAGCATCCGGCTCATAAAGATAATCCCAGTGATATTTCATATTCGCACTGGACTCTTCTTCTGAAGGTTCATGGTATCTTGCCTTACTATTGGCATTTGCCTCGGCCTGACTGTCACCTATCGGCAGCATTTGTGCGACGATAGGTTGTTGAGTCATAGTATTAACAAATTTGTTAAACACAACGAACAGACGATCAATCCGGCCTTCATGGTAGGCATCAAGCATTACTTTGACACTGCCAATTAAAGCTTCAATGCTTGGTTCATCACCTAAATGCACTGCATGTGAAACAACGTTGCCGCCAATGCGCTTAAAAAACCCACTGGCTTTTGTGCCAATAACACAGACATCTATTTCAATATCCTGTTCATGCCAGGCTTTCATACTTGCTACAGTTTCTTTAAACACATTGGTGTTTAAACCGCCGCATAAGCCTTTGTCTGAAGATATTACAATATAACCAACACGTTTTGCTTCACGATCCACTAGAAATGGGTGCTTATATTCAGTATGCGCATGCCGAAGATGACGAACCACATCGATCATCTTTTCTGCATAGGGTCGGGATGCACACATGCGCTCCTGAGCTTTACGCATTTTACTGGCAGCAACCATCTCCATTGCTCTGGTGATTTTCTGCGTATTTTTAATACTGCTGATCTGACTGCGAATCTCTTTTCCGCTTGCCATACTCAGAACCTCCTATTACCAGCTACTATTGGATTTGAAGTTTTTAATGGCTTCATGCATTGTATTACCGATGTCATCATTGTAATCTCCGCTATCATTGATCTGCTTCATGAAATCTGCTTCATTGGACTTCATATAGTCCTGCAAAGCATTTTCAAAATCAACAATCTTTGAAACATCGATATCATCCAGATAACCTTTATTTGCAGCAAATAATGAGATCGCCATTTGAGCAACACTATAAGGAGAGTATTGAGTCTGTTTCATCAATTCAGTGACGCGTTTACCACGTTCAATCTGATTTCTTGTGATTTCATCTAAGTCTGATGCAAACTGTGCAAAAGCGGCCAATTCACGATACTGAGCCAAATCAAGACGAATACCACCACCTAATTTCTTGATGATTTTAGTTTGTGCCGCACCACCTACTCGAGACACTGACAGACCCGCATTAATCGCTGGACGGATACCAGAGTTAAACAAATCAGTTTCAAGGAAAATCTGACCATCAGTAATTGAAATTACGTTGGTTGGTACGAATGCAGATACGTCACCAGCCTGTGTTTCAATGATTGGTAATGCAGTTAAAGAACCTGTTTTACCGGTCACTTTACCGCCAGTTGCCTGTTCAACAAAGTCAGCATTAACACGGGATGCACGCTCTAACAGACGTGAATGTAAATAGAAGACATCACCGGGATAGGCTTCACGACCCGGTGGACGACGTAAAAGTAATGATACCTGGCGATAAGCCCATGCCTGTTTGGTCAAATCATCATAGACAATCAATGCATCTTCACCACGGTCACGGAAAACTTCGCCCATAGCACAACCTGAATAAGGTGCAATATATTGCATTGCAGCTGCATCAGATGCAGTCGCTGCCACAACAATAGTATTTTCCATTGCACCAAATTCTTCCAGTTTACGTACCACAGCAGCAATACTGGATGCTTTTTGACCCACTGCAACGTAGATACATTTAATACCAGAATCTTTCTGATTGATAATGGCATCTACAGCAACCGCTGTTTTACCTGTCTGACGGTCACCAATAATCAACTCACGCTGACCACGACCAATCGGTACCATGGCATCAATTGATTTCAAACCTGTTTGCACGGGCTGATTAACTGATTGGCGAGCAATAACCCCCGGGGCAATTTTTTCAATTGGCGAAGTTTCTGTTGTCTCAATTGGACCTTTGCCATCAATGGGATTTCCCAAAGAATCAACAACGCGGCCCAGCATGGCATCACCAACAGGTACCTCTAAAATTCGACCTGTACACTTAACCTTATCACCTTCGCTGATGTGCTTGTAATCCCCCAGGATAACTGCACCGACTGAATCGCGCTCCAGGTTAAGTGCCATACCATATGTATTTCCAGGAAATTCAATCATTTCCCCTGACATGACATCACTTAAACCGTGAATTAATGCAATACCATCTCTTAGACTGACCACAGTCCCTTCGGTAGTTGCTTCGGTTTTAGCATCAAAACTTTCAATTCGACTCTTTATTAAGTCGCTGATTTCTGATGGATTTAACTGCATTTTTTAATCCTCTGTGATCTGAATCACTTAGCATTCTTTCTTATCTTTTATATAAAAAGCTCAGGGCTAGCTAAGCAGGGAATGGGTAATTTTTTCCAGCTGTGTTTTTACTGAGCCATCAATTACCATATCACCTGCACGAATAATGACACCACCTAACAATGATTTGTCTGTTGTGGTTTTTATTATCACTTCACGACCGAGCTTCTTTTTCAGTGCTGCTGCAATGCTTTTCTTCTGTGTCGCATTAACAGCATAAGCTGAAATAACCTGGGCTTCGATACTGCCTTCTGCTTCAGCACGCATGACTTCAAAGCTTTGTGCAATATAAGGAATCACTTCCAGGCGGTTGTTTTCAGCTGCCAGTTTTATAAAGTTAATTCCCTGCTCATCCAGGTTATCCTTACTGATACCAATAAACAGTGAAACTATCTGCTCATTGGTCACATCAGGATTATTGATAATCTCGACCATGGATTTATCCGCTGCCACTTCTGAAAGAAGTGCAAGTGTGTCCGACCATGCTTTAAGAGTGTTGCTGGCATTTGCCAGATTGAAGATTGCCTGAGCATAAGGTCTTGCTAATGTGCTTATTTCTGCCATTATAAATTCCTCATCGTATAGGTCATCACTAAACTAAGTGTTGTACTCATATCTGACCTACGACATCTTTTAACAATTCGCCATGTGCTTTGGCATCGATCTCTTTCTTGACGATCTTGCCTGCTGCGGCAACAGTGATATTAACTACCTGTTCTCGCAGTGTTTCTTTTGCACGATTGACTTCTTGTTCAATCTCAGCATTTGCTGCTGTAATTAAACGCTCGCCTTCTGCCTTTGCGTCACCTTTAGCGTCTTCAACTATTTCTGCACCACGCTTCTGCGCTTGAGCAAGGATTTCAGCCGCCTGCTCTTTTGCTTCTTTAATATGCTGCATCGCTTTTTGTTCAGCCAGCTGCTGCTCGTGTACACCACGTTCAGCAGCTGCAAGACCATCGGCAATACGCTTCTTACGATCATCCATCATCTGGGTCATTGGACCCCAGAGATATTTGCCTATGAACCAGACTAATATCGCGAACGTTATTATCTGGCCTATAAGAGTTGCGGTAATGCTCATCGCCTAATTCCTATGTTCGTCTATTGTTATAAGAGGTTAATTTTTTACTTAAAACTACCCATGATTAAGCTAAAACACACAGCCTTGAGCTTATTTAAGGTAAGAGCAGGTAAAAGTTAACTACCAACAGAGGCTTGAACTGCAGCAGCAAATGGATTTGCAAAAACAAACCACATAGCCATACCTAAAACGATCATTGGGAAAGCTTCCATCAAACCACCCGTGAATAACATCTGGCCCATTAATTGTGGGCGCATTTCTGGTTGGCGGGCAATACCTTCAAGGAACTTGGAACAAATCAGTCCCCATCCTAAAGCTGAACCCAAACCTGCTGCCGCCAGAATAATACCGACAGCTATTGCAGTTGAACCATAAACTGTAGCCATTGCTGCTTCCATTAGTTTCTCCTAATATTTACTATAAATTAAATTTAAATGTTTAAAACTTGCTAGGTCAAAATTGTGAAACGGTTTGTTAGTGTTCTTCGATGTCCTGATGTGCCATACCCAGGTATACGATGGTCAATAACATGAAAATAAATGCCTGCAGGGAAATAACCAGAATATGGAAAATAGCCCATAAGGTACCCAGTGCAATCTGTGGAAGTAATCCATACAGAGAAGCGCCACCTAAAAGTGCAATCAGCATAAAGATCAATTCGCCGGCAAACATGTTACCGAACAAACGTAAACCCAGACTGACTGGTTTGGCAACTTCCTCAATCGTAGTCATAATAATATTGACTGGAATGAGGTATTTGCCAAAGGGGTGAAACAGGAACATCTTAAGATAGCCGATTGGGCCTTTGATTTTGATGTTATAGTAAATGATCAATGCAAATACGGAAAGAGCCAGAGCAAACGTAGTGCTCAGGTCTGTGGTGGGAACCACCTTCATATAGTGAATACCGACTAACTGACCTAATTGAGGCAGCAGATCGACAGGCAGCAGGTCCATTGCATTCATGAGGAACACCCACATAAATATGGTCAGAGCCAATGGCCCGATAAGCGGGTTACTACCAGGAAAAATATCTTTGATCTGTTGTTGCACAAACTCAACAATTGCTTCTAAAACATTTTGACCACCCGATGGGGTATCGGCAGTCATTTTTTTGCCCATGGTATAGGCTATATACATCAGCACGCCTGCCAATAACCAGCTGTAAATCAGAGTATCCAGGTTCAAGACCCAGAAACCGCCTTCACCGATGCTGTTATTTTGCAAATGATGCTGAATATACTCAACGGACGTTGGGCCGCTTGCTTCACTAGCAGTTGAGCTACTCACTTTACATCTCCAAGATTTTTAAATAATTCTTTAATACCCCTTTCTCCATCTCTGCGAGTTATTCTCTGTAAGAGCAAGGGTTTTTTTGTTATTTAGCTGCTTTTAATTAGGAGCCATCAGCCGCTTTTAATTAGGAGCCATCTAGCTGCTTTTAATTAGGAGCAGGGCTGGTATCAACTTTATTGGCAATAAAACTCAATTGGGTCATGGCAAAACCAATGAGGATTGCCAATGGGTCTAACTTTAAATAACCCATTCCGAATGCCATCAGAACCAGCGTCAAAATAAATTTTTGTATCGCACCAATATAAATCTCAATATAACCCTGCTGCTTTCCTTCTTCTTTTCCAGAAAAAGGTTTACCAGGAAGAG